>SLDF01000183.1 GCA_007125435.1 Saprospiraceae bacterium | reverse complement strand
CAAAAAAGTGTGTCAACCAAAGCACCACGCACCACTATGCCACCAATTGACTTTTGACCTTTCGCAGTCTTCCTGCTTTTATCTTTTTCCTTTTGTCTTTTATCTTCTAAAGTGACTTTCGACTTTCCGACCTTCGACCAAAACTTCCTCCTTTTGTCTTTTGCCTTTTATCTTATCCCATTCCATTGGCCTATCTCATTTTACTATTGCTCATCACAAAGACAAAACTTTCGCTTTCACAATGAAACGCTACAAATCATAATGAATCCCTGCTGATTTTCTTGTTCTATCGAGAATGGACATAAGGTTGGTGCTGTCTTGCCAGGTCCATTGTGGATGTTCCTTCTGGTTATTAAGTATGCAGTCGTTGACAGCTTCGATTTCGTAGTTGTATCCAAATGAAGTTCTTGGGAAGTTGAACAGCTTATGTCCTTCCTTTTGATCGAGTAGGTTGAAGGCCGGCATTTCATGAAATCTGCTGTGGATCTTGATGTGCCCTTTTGTGCCTTTGATGATGGCTTCATTACTGGTTGTTTTTTCGAAAGTACAGTACAGTTTAGCTTCTATGCCTGAGCTGTAAGAAAAGGTAAAGTCCGTCGATACGTCTACACCTGTCTCGCCTTTCTTACAGATGGCCGATATGTGATCAGGAACACCCATGATGAGGTATGCCAGGAATGCAGGATAGATGCCAATATCCAGAAGTGCTCCGCCACCGAGCCTGGGATTGAGCACACGATGTGTAGGATCGGCTTCTGCTTTAAAGCCAAAGTTTGCTGAGATGAATTGGATAGTTCCTATTTTGCCATCCTTGATAATGTCCAGTAAAGCATGGCAGCCCGGCATGAAGCGCGTCCACAAAGCCTCCATCAGGAAGGTGTTATGCTGTTTTGCGGTCTGGATCATATCCTTAGCCTCATCCATGTCTATGCCAATGGGCTTTTCGCATAATACGGCAATACGGTTTTTGAGATAGAGATTGGTATTTGATCTGTGCTCGGAGTGCGGCGAGGCGATATAGACGACATCTACATCTTGTGACTGTGCCAAGTCTTCATAGGTTCCAAATGCTCTTGATATACCATATGCCTCAGCAAATGCCTGTGCTTTCGCTGGTGAACGAGATGCGACAGCTGCCGGGATGGCACCATGGACACCAAGCAGATCTTCGGCAAATTTATGAGCTATACGCCCTGTTCCGACTATTCCCCATCGTACCATCTTGTGAGTTACACTTGTATTCGACACATGTTGTTAAAAGTAGAATCTCGCCCCTAAGGCCAGACCTGTGTAAGTCTGAGCCTCGGGATATACAGCGACTCCAGGCGTGACTTCAAAAAAGATATCTAATGGCAGTGAGCCAAGGTGTAGAGCCAGACCCAGAGGTAGCCGCAGTCCTCCAATAGGGCTTTCTCTAAAAATATTAAAACCACCCAGCCCAATGTAAAAAGGTATCTGAAGGCCTGTGCGCCCAGATGTCAAATACACATGGTATATATAGTCCAACTGCAAGTAAAAGAAAGATGTCGAGGAGCCACTTATAGGTATACCGAGATTGGTGCCACTTCTCGACCACGTCATTCCGGCCTGCAGTGCGCCATTGCCTGACAAGAATTTTTTGAGACTTAGTCCTGTAGGGTCGCCGACTACTATACCTACACCTAGTCCATCGCGTTGGGCACTTGCCATATCGACAGTGACCCAGCAAATTCCACCAATTAAGAAAATAGAGAAAAGAAATTTCTTTATGTATGTCTTCATATATAAGCTTTTTTATGCATCCACTGATAGGCAGCAATATATGGATAATTTGAATAATTCATATAACTCTTTTTGCCAATATTGCCTCAGTTGCAATAGTGCTCGCCATTTTATCATATATTATTTAATGAAAAAATTAACATCCAGTTTGTCATTGGTATTAAATTAAAAGTGTATTTTTATTGATGCGAAGCTTTGTACAATATTATAAGTTGTTAAATCCACATTAAATTATGAAGCATTTATTTATTCTAGCGATCTTATGTCTTTCTTCTATTGCTGTGACATACGGCCAAATAAGTCAAGAAAATTTCGACTATGACCAGTATTACAAAGAAAATATAATCAAATACAATAGCTTTTTTGATATCATGCGCCTTGACGGTGAAAGACTTAATTTTAAAGACCGCAGATCCATCATGATGACCTATCCGGAGTCCTCCGTGTATTATAGTAAATACAACACCTGGAGGAAAGTGGAGATGAGCTTTGGAGTGGCGACGATTGCTACATGGATAACGGCAGCAATCATAGATCGACGATCAGGTGAAGCCTCTACGGTTTTGCCACAAGGCTTATACACAACGTCAATGATTTTATGCACCAGTGGCATTATCTCAAATATCATCTCGACGTCGTACGCCAAAAAAGCTGCGAAGGCATATAATAAAGAAGTGTTGCGCCCACTCTGGTAGGATTACTTGGGTGCATTTCATTTTGACGCTTTGGGCATCACCCTTACGGGTCGCTACGTTCCAGGGCTCCCTGAACGGTCGGCCTCTGCTTCATTTTCATTACGCAGAGTCTGGCTCCTGACGTCACCACCCTTACACATCGCTGATGCAAGACTAGGAAAAACGACATTTTAAAATGCGCCCGGAGTACTTGTTGTGCTAAAGGGTTTTCCTGAAAATGTCATTATATCTTTTATTCAGAGAGCTATTTTAATCTTACGTATCTTTATTGTTGTAACATTGCTATTGAGCTTTGTTTTTTAGAAAACATTTACTAATCCTTTTAGGCTTTCTTTTATTTTATTTGTTTGTCCTATCATTGCCTTCATGCGGTGAAAATTCATCTCGTTCTATCTTTTAGAAACTTGCAGGTTTGTAATCCTGCTGCCGACTTTTGCTTATTTGAATTGCAAAGTGATTTTCTAATGAGATAAGCGAGTAGAAATAAAATCACTGTGGTAGCAGAGGCATGTATCACTTATTTTCATTCACAGTATTTCTAGCTTTATTTGCTTTGGGCACACATGTTCATGGTCAAGCGCACTACATCAGCATTTGTCTGCAAGGCGATGGTGAGGTACAAGGTATAGATTCTCTCGTGACTATAGATAGTAAGTATCATGTGCCCAACAAAGAGGGGTGTATTGAAAATTATGAAGTAAAATCAGATACCCTTCATGTCTATATTGATGCACCGGGCTATCAGCGCGTAGATTCAGTCATTTATATAGACAGTCAAACTGAGTTAGTAATGATTAACATTCAATCCAGAGTGTATCATCTCAGTCAAATCGATGTTTTAGGAAAGCCAGTACCCAAGACTGGAATTGCACATGAAGGTAAACAAATTGAAGTTACTACTTCCTTTCTGGAGAGTCAAAGAGACCTCTCATTAATGCAAACCCTCAGTCGGTTGCCCGGGGTGCAAAGGTCAAATGTCAGCAGTGGACTTTCACAGCCTATGATTCGAGGTATGGGCTTTTACAGAGTAGTCGTCGCAGAAAACGATCTCAAATATGAGGGTCAACAATGGAGCAGTCATCACGGCTTGTCTATAGATCAATATGATGTAGACCGCGTGGAAATCATAAAAGGAGCAGCTTCTCTCAAGTATGGTACTGACGCTATTGGAGGCGTTATCAATATAAAACATTCGCATATTCCGGAAAGGGATACCATTTTCGGACATAATACATTATTTCTTCGATCCAATACCGGCTGGCTGGGAACGACTAATAGACTATCTTTTCGCAAAGGGCGGTTCTTTCTCACCGGGACAGCAAGCTATAGCAATTTTGGAGATTTCAGAGTGCCGGATACGGATGAGTTTTTATATCCTGCTCCGGGCTCATTCTCGCCAATAAGCACCCACGCCTATCCACTAGGTGAAACCATTAGCAATACAGCCGGAAGGGAGGGGGCTTTTTCAGTATTGACAGGTATGGTTTTTTCGTCAGTGGAGACTAGCCTGTCTGTTAAGTATCATCAGATTAGAAATGGTTTCTTTGACTGGCAAGGTATGCAAAATGCCTCCATAAGAGAAGGACACTTTCAAAGCACACGGGACATTAATTTCCCATTTCAATTTATTCGAAACTTATCTGTTCAAAGCCATACAAAAGTAGAAGTCGGTTCAAATGATGTGTTTGTTTTATCTTTCGGTTACCAACGAAACAATACCAGTGAACACGACCGCTTACTCGATAGAACGGGCAATAGGTCAAGTGACCTTATGCGCTTTACCGCCAGAGACCACTTAGATTTATCATTGCTTATTGACAATTTTACATCACTGATCAGTTATGATAAGAATATCTCATACCGCGAAAGACTGTCAGTAGGTATATCGGGTCAATCCATCTTTCACAATACAGATGGTTTTAGCCACATTCTACCTGAGTATAGACGACATAGCATAGGCGCTTTTTTTATCCATCAATACGATCTGAACGACGTATGGTCTGTGTCAAGTGGCCTGAGGTTGGATGCCAATCAGTTGCGCATAGATCCAACGCTCTCATTTGAGCCTTCAGAGCCGGAATCATTTTATAATCAGGCTATTCACCAGGATATTTGGGCACCGGCCATCTCGCTTGGGTTCTCTTACACGCCCAGTCCTGATCAGCGATATTCAATTGATCTGAGCAGAAGCTATAGAGTGCCATCGGTATATGAGCTGAGTGCCTTTGGTCTCCACAGGCATGAAGGGCGCTTCGAGCAAGGAAACGCCGATAATGAACAAGAGATTTCTTATCAAATAGATCTAAGCGCGGACATTAAGCTCAAGAGGTTTAAGGTAATAATACAGCCCTTTATCAATTATTTTACCAATTACCTGTACTTACAACCTACACCTTATCTGTCTCAGTTTGGTCAGGTGTTTGAATACAATCAATCTGCGGCTCTATTTACAGGGTCTGAGGTCGCTGTAGAATATTCAGGCCGGCAGTTCCAGTCTTCTCTAGGCTTCGAATATGTATATGCAGTAAATACAGATGTTTTGTCCTATATTCCGTTTACACCCCCAGGCAGATTTATACATCAAATGGCCTACCAGCCTGGGTTTATCCGGTTTTTAAATAGT
>SLDF01000317.1 GCA_007125435.1 Saprospiraceae bacterium | reverse complement strand
TATGCTCATGTTTAACTTGGTTTGTGCATTAGGGTTTCGTCGATTTCAAGCCGTATTAAAAATCGCTAATGCATAAATCGGGTTTATTCTTTTGTAAGTTTTTTTAGCCGTCTTTGATAAGACTGAAAATAGTTTCTTTGTATTTTTTTATCCAAAAAAGACGAAAAAGTTAATTTCTTAACCAAACTAGTTTGATTAAGCATTACACCTAGTATGTCATCATAAATCTTCTTATTAATCCCTGCCTTTTGCGATAGAGCTCTAAATTGTGCACTAACATTACCTTGTGCCAGTTTTTTGGGTAAAAGGCCATATTCTAATGCAAAATCTGTGTCCTCAATATGTAAACTACTATTAAACAAATCATATGCAGGGCTTAATTTAAAGTCACCCATTGAGGTTTCTATTAAAGAAAAGTTTTTAAGATGAGCATCTCCATTTGAGAACAAATAATTGAAAATTAATACTTTCAATAGGTTTGGTGCTTCTAGGAGGTATGCCGGCACGAACTTTTTCATTATTTCAAATAATTCTAGGTAATGACCCGAATACTTGTAGTACTCACCATGTGTTTGGGATGTTTTTCTTGAGAGTGAAGCAAAGTCCTCCTGCGCTAATTTTGAACCGTCTTCTTTTAAATCAAATCTTTTTGTAATATATGCAGGAGAACCATTTTTGAAAAATATTAATGCGTTTTCAGCTACTTCTATTCCAAAAGCTTGTTTTGCAATTTGCATTGTTAAATGTTCATTCGCTGGCATGCACTCCGGTCTATTTCCCGCGCTTGGAATGGGTTTAAGTATATACTCTCCTTGTTCTCCTTCGTGGATTAGCCTTAATTTGTTTTTATACAGCAACATTGAAAACTTCTCTTGCACACCAGAAATTGACATTCGTTTACGATTGTTATTAAATAGTTTATTTGTTTCTATATTTGACGCCGGAGAGTCATAAGGCAATATGTGATACACTTTTCTCCCTTTGAATAATTTTGACAGACATACTCTGCTGTAAGTTGTATGACCTTCAGCTAAAGTACCCGGACAATATTTAATTTGATTTAAGATCATACAATTATTCTGCTTTAATAACTTTTATTGCACCAATATTATCAAACTTTGCCGTCGTAAGAAGTATACCAAAATAGTCGTCTAGGTCTAATCTATTAAGCATACAAACCATCTGTTTATTTGACCCCTCTGGAAGCATATTAAAAAAAAAGGGAAATAAATAATCTGAATGATATTCTTGTTGAGACATTGGTAATGTTAAACTAATAGCAGGTTTGGTTATATCATTTTTCCATGAATCATTATATCTAAAGGTAAAAGAGCCATTATCATGCTGAATTAACATGCCTGCTTCTTGGTTCTTATAAAGTATCTTTGCCTTTCTCATCTGTTATTTCAGATTTAACCATTAGACAAACTTCTAGTCCTAATACCGCAGCTATTTTCTGAACAGTTTGTAAAGTAGGGTTGCCTTTACCACTTTCAAATTGTTTGAGTGTCCTTAATCCAACTCCAGAAAGTTTTGCCAAATTTTCTTGGTTAACCTTTAAGTCTACTCTCCGTGCTTTTATTGTACTTATTAAATTTTCAAAGTGCATAGTACTGCTCTTTTATTTGTAAAAATATAAAACATTCAGACTTTGACAAAGGATAGGGCATTTAATTGCACTTTTTATGAGATTTATAGTATAGTTGGATGAAAAACACGAGAAAGTTGCAATAAGGTGCACTTTTTACTTGTATTGGTGGTAACATCAAGGAAAGTTAACCCCCAAAGATCAACTTTTCAAGCTAGACCCCATTAGACAAAAGCTTTTGTGCTACTGGGCAGGTAAAGCCGGGGCTATTATAAAGTGGAAAGGCGTTCATCATGGGTATCTATTTTGTTTCTTTATTTTCAATGTCGAGTCTAAATATAAGTACTTTTGACATAATGGGTAAGGTGATTGAGGAGATTACGTTTGGCAGAGCTATGATTTACAGGTGAAAATTTTATTGTTTTTAGCTCATTTTTTCTCGCATTTCGTGGGTCAACATGCTCCGGATTATCCAGTTAGCAAAAGTATTTTGTATTATAAGACGCTATTTAAATCTTGCCTGCCTACTATCGCCATTATTTCAACAATGCCATCATTAGCAATTTTAAAGAATATGCTATCTGAGCCACATACACATCGTCTATATCCTTTCTTTATGTAATCGACAGACTCAAAGGAATATGGTCGTTGAGAAATGACCTCAAAGCATTCAAAAAATGAATCATAATATTTATCAGCTTGTGCCATACCGAATGCTTCAACACCGTAATGATGTATGCGAATCAGATCTGCTTTAGCCTCATTGCTTAAACGGTATTTAGCCATTAAGCATAGACTTAGATTGTTCTAATATGTCTTGTTTGCTATCATCTGTGAAACCGCTTTTTTCAGACCTTTCCATTTTTGCCCTCAGCCAATCGATTTGAGTCTGCTGCTTCCTGGCCTGTCTAATCAAATCATTAACGAGTTCGCTCTTGCTGGAATATTCCTTTTTATCCACTTGGGCTTTAAGCCACTCATCATTGGGCTCCGTGAGTGAGATACTTTGTCGTGCCATAATACAAAAGTTTGATGTAAAAATACACCAATAATGCATCATTTCCAAGTTTTATTGATATTGCATCTAACATTAAGGAAAGTTGATCTTCAAGATAAACTTTTCAAGCTAGAACCTATTGGACAAACGCTCATGTCCTATGGGGCGAGCAAAGTCGGTGCTAATATAGTGGAAAGGTGTTCGTCATGGGAGTCTATTTTGTTTCCATATTTTCAATGTCGAATCTAAATATAAGTACTTTATTTGGTGACCTTATATTTCATGATCCAAATCCCAAGAAATAAGCAAAAAATAGCACTAGGACGAGCAAAAATGATGGACTAAGTATAGAAAAAGGCCTTACTAAGTACTATTAAAAAAAATAAGGACTAGAAAACTGTATAATAAGAACATACTGAATAAGCTATATCTCCATAAAAACCGGTTTCCCCCAAAGCAGTTGTCGTGCTCCTTCTCCAACAAGTTGGGAGCACGGCAACTTGTTGGAGAAGGAGCATGCGGTACAACGGGGGTTTCATGCTAGGCTCTTAAGAGCCGCATGAAATTTTAGCTGTTATGCCTTTGGCTTCTCAAATTTTAGTCAAGATTATATGTTTCAATGTCTGTCCACATTCAATTGGCTTTATTTCAGGTCCCTGAATTTTCCTAATTGGCCATTTTAATGAAGGTGGTGAAGTCAAAATTGGGTAGTTTGAAATTGTCAAAGTAAAATAATTATTTCCTGGGTCGCTTACAATGTATCTGTTATAATCAATAAGTATTTCAGAAATGTTATTTGTCATAAATTCTGCAATCCCTATTTTATTGGTCTTTATTTTGGTTTTACAATCTGAATTAATCCATACTTCAAAGTCAAATACGTTCTGTGTCTTTGTAGAGTGGTCATAACTTACATTGCTTTGCTGTCCGTCAATAAAAATGTCATAGTCTCCGCGAATATTAATTGCAATCGTATCATTAATAATTATCTTAACGATTATCTTATTTCTAAGTGTGTCAATATATTTTTCTTCTATCCTTTCAAGTTTCCAGGGTACTTCGTAGTCGTAAAGGGTCAAGGTGTCGTTTTTCTTTCTCCACCGTCCTTGTGACATTGTTGAGCCAAGTTCAAATAAATGTTCATATTTAAATGTTGAATCGGAGTATAGCTCAAGTCGGTAAAAAAGGTTTGCGTTTGTTTTCTCATAGGTTTCAATAGGCTTACTTTTATCCTTTTGTCCAATGGTTAGTAGGGGTAAAATTGTCAATATGATTATCAGATGTCTCAATTTTTCTCTAGTCTTTTAATATAAGACACAACGGTTTTCGTGTATTAGAATTAGCAGATTAAAAAGCATTACTCTTTCAGATGGACACTGACTTTTTTTGAAAGTATAGACCTTTGATTTACCACTAAACCCGCTATTTTTCATATATGATATTACCTCCAGACTTTTTCACTTCATCAGCTAACTTATACTCCATTTTAGATAATTTATGGACAATGAAAATCACCAAACAGGCTTCTGGGATTTGTATGAAATCAGAAATTAAATTTGCCTCTGAACTTTTAATCATCTGTTCAATTGTATCTTGCTTTTTTATGGTCTGAAATACATACCAACCTATGAAATTTG
Source organism: Saprospiraceae bacterium (assembly GCA_007125435.1). Classification (GTDB taxonomy): domain Bacteria; phylum Bacteroidota; class Bacteroidia; order Chitinophagales; family Saprospiraceae; genus SLDF01. The sequence continues at coordinate 876 of SLDF01000317.1, read as the reverse complement.
ATATGATAAATAATGCCCACCACAATCCAATTATTATTCCACCTTTTTTCGTCACATATGTTGTGTCAAAATTTTTGATGGTCTCTTGTGTCTCTGTCCAAATTTCATTCATCATTTGTACAGGTCTGTAAAACGAAACAATAGGAATAAACCAAGCCCAAACCGCCATTGTTTCTCTATGATTTATATAAGTAATATCGGCACGATGTAAGTTCCCATAAGCCCTTCTAAACCAATTTAAAAATACAACAACTGAAGAAATATAGAGTCCAAATTGGACAAGTCCTATTATCCCTTGCAATAATTCACTCAGGTTTTCTGCTTCTTCAGATACATATTCTCCTATTTGAGCTTTTTTTAATATTTGCATTTCATTATAGCCTATCAACAGACCAACTGAGTTTAATACAATCAAAACCCCAAATACAGTCAATAGTATTTTTGCTCTTTTAGAATTGTCTTTGATTTCAATTTTCTTTTCTTTTTGTTGATTGATTTCGATCTCTTTCATTGGGTTCAAATTTGGTGGTAACATTACGGAAAGTTGATGTCCAGGATCAACTTTTCAAGTTGGACCCCATTGGATATTTGCTTATATCCAACGGGGCAGGCCCCATTGGACAAAAGCTCATGTCCTATGGGGCGGGCGAAGCCTGTGCTAATATAGTGGAAAGGTGTTCGTCATGGGAGTCTATTTTGTTTCCTTATTTTCAATGTCGAGTCTAAATATAAGAACTTTTGCCATAGTGGCTAGGTTCTTTTTCCTGTTTTGTGCGGTCTCTTATCCTAACCTTCTGTAACCCTTATAAACACTGAGTTTGTGTTTTCATTTTGGGTGTCCCGCGTTATTTTCAGCGCTATTTTATCTTTGTTTTC
>SLDF01000404.1 GCA_007125435.1 Saprospiraceae bacterium | reverse complement strand
AGGGTCGCCCTACCGTTTTGAGTGGTCAGCAATTTGGATAATTCACTCATCTTCTCGTGGACAGAGGTCTCATCACAGCTCGGACAGCCAAGTATTTCTAACATCTCATCGCGTGTACTGCCATCCGACCCACCTAAGGCCATAGACAAGGCTACCTGAATACTCCAGGGCGAGATGATGATGTTTTCATCCACATCCTCTGCACTCAGCTCGTTGAAAAGGGACCAGCCTAGAACTTGATTTTGATCCGCAAGGGCTTTGACATTTTCTACAATTGTCGGATCGGGTTTGATTATATCCTCTTTATCACTACATGACCACATAAGGGCCACTATCATTAATCCTAATAAAACACGCATGAGCATAGTTTTTATAATTTTTGATTGGTTAAATAAGTCTGCGTACGACAAACGTAAATAGACTACTTAATAGTATAGACGAACAAATGAGGGAAACAGTTGGCATGTAGGGTCAATAAATCTATGTCGCCGGGACTAGACTAAAACATACTACGCTCTCGCCTTAAAGCTCCAAGTGAAATAAAAAACAGCCACTTCTTCCCCATCCTGATTGATGCCGGTTGATTTTACTTTGACGGTGGTCGGAGACTGGTCGGACACTACTTTATCTATAGTGTCTGTGAGCAATGGGACATCACGACACTCAAAACGAATCCGCCCGACTGCTTTCTTCAGAAACGCTGCTTCCTGTCCGACGACAAGCATGGACACGTCCTTACGCTGCGAGCGGATATAGTGAAAAGCCGGAAACCCTGTACTAAACTCCGCCGCCATAGAAAGACAAGCAAAGTAGATTGACCTGAAGGGGTTGGTATTACGCCAACTGTAGCGAATGCCTACGGAGCAGACATTTGCATCGATGTCCAAAAGATGAATACCCGACCAAAAAGCTGCCGGCAACTTCACCAGAAGGTAGAGCTTAACTTTTAATCGATCTGTCCATGTGAGCTTGTCCATAATTTACTTATATAGAGTGACTACTTATTGATTAAACACTTCATCATCAATCTGAGGATTGACCAATATACGTTTAACATTCAATATCAAAGGTGCCGGCATCGCCTGACCGGTGATGGCTGATCGATAAGGAAACTTGATACCCTCGACTTCTCTGTAATTGCTATAATCCGTCTGCTGCTCTGACAACTGATTGCCCATGGCCACGATATATGACATGCGGGACTTGAGCCCGGTCTCTACATCGAAGTAAAACTTAACAGGAAACGAGGCCATACCGGATACCTCGACCAAATAATGCGGCTTACCATTGATCTGCTCTACGTCTTTTAGCTTGACCTCGTAGCCACTGCCTAGTATGTATTGCTCGGGCAGAATATAGGCCATCCAGTTTTGATCTGTAGCTGCTTCACCGGTCAATTCCTGTACTTGCCCCATCTGGGTCATGATGACTTTGTCCTCTTTGTAAAGCAACTCTTGCATGGTCTGTCCCTGAGAGCTGATGACTTGTTTCATCGTCTGCGGATGTCTGAACCACGAAGTAGAACGCAAAGGTATATCCGTCAAAGTACCCTCTGACTCAATGAGTAACGTATTCAAAGCTACACTATCAGTAACACCAATATTCTCAATATACCTGGCTAATACATCTCTCCCATCCAATCCGGTCGGCAAAATGTATTTTTCTTGATCGAGGGTATTGCCTTCTTTATCCATGAAGACGATGTCATTGATCTCAGGTAGGTCTTTCAAGTCGTTTTTCAATCGCTCTGCATCGCCGACCATGAGAATGGACGCGTTTTGTGGTCTCAGGTATTTAATAGCAGCGGCCTGAATGTCATCAACTGTAATAGCTGCCAGACGATCAAGATAGGACTCGTAGTAATCACTGCCGAGACCATACCGCGCCTGATTGAGTGCAAACTGAGCGATGGTCTGGGGGCGCTCCAAAGATCGGGCAAATGTTCCCATCATATATTGTCTGGCTCTTTCCAGCTCTTCCTCAGAGACCTTATTTAGTCTGAGATCATTCATTTCTTTTAGAAGTTCTTCTACCACGAGCCTGGAGACATCTGTACCGAAAGATCCGCTGATACTGAAGTATCCGACATACTGATCGGCATTGATACCGGATCGCACACCATATGTGTAGCCTTTGTCTTCTCGTAGATTGAGATTTAATCGACTATTAAAAAAGCCACCGAGGATGGTATTCATGACCATGGCAGCTAATCTGTCATTGGCGGTGTACTTTAGTTCCATAGGATAGGTCAGACGGACAACACTTTGCGGTGCTTCAGCTTTATCGACGAGATACAGCTTTGTTCTATCCGGGAATACCGGCAATTTGGGACCTGCCAGAGGGCGTTCTAGTGGCTCCCAGTCGCCAAAGCATTGCTCTACCAGTGCTCTGGCTTCACTTTCTGTTATGTCACCTACTATGGCAAGATAAGAGACATTGGGTCTGTAATAATTTTTGTGATAACCTTTGCAGATCATAGGATTGATGCGCTCAAGAGAGTGCAAGGTCATGATCTCACCATATGGGTGGGACTGGCCATAGCGTATGACTTTACTGACATTGCCGGCAATGAAATCCGGATCAGAGCTTGACGCCATAATTGCTGACTGCGTCCTGTTCTTTATCTTATTAAACTCTGCCTCGTCAAATTTGGGCGACCGAATCACCTCTGCCATGATACCCATGACATCTTCCTTGTATCGGGTCAGGCAAGAAGCAGCTAAACCGTCGGAGCGGCTCGATAATTTTGCACCCATAAAATCTATCGCATCGTCCAATTCTGTTTTACTGCGCTTTTCTGTGCCTTTCAATAACCACTCAGCCGTCAGGTCGATATAGCCGGCGTACTCACTCTGCTTCACAGGTGGTACATCTATGAGGTATTGCATTGACACACGTGGCAGTTTCTTGTCCTCTACGACAATCACTTTAAGGCCGTTATCAAGTGTAAACATACTGTGTTTGCCGAGATTGATTTCAGGAGGTGTGCCGGCAGAAGGAGGATTAGCTCTAAAGGCTTCGTTGGATGCTTTTTGTCTCATTTTCTTTGTTGAACAGTTGGTAAATATAACAGGTGTTATGACTAATAAGATCAAGAGTAAACGCATAGGAACAGGCTTTTTAGGACTATATCAATCTATTGAGGTTTCGGTAAAAAGTACAAGGCTACACGATTATCTCGATGAAAATATTGCTGAGCTGCTTTTCTTATATCTTCCCTACTTATCGACTTATAGCGCTCTAGTTCGGTATTGATAAGATTAGCATCTCCAAAATACATCTTGTAATTAGCTAGCCGCTCAGCTATACCGGCCACACTGGACAATTGGTTGACCATATCATTTTCGATTTGATTGAGCACAGCCTGGTATTCCCTTTCGGAGATCAATTCATTGTGCAGTTTATCAATTTCCTGATCCATTGCTTCCTCTAGCTGCCGGGCATCGATACCGACGTTAGCAATGCCAACGCTCAATGATACGCCCGGGTCTTCAAGTGGCAGAGGCATATTCATTACTTGTACAGCCAGCTGCTGCTCATCTACTAGTGATCGATGCAGTCTAGAGCTTTCGCCTTCGGACAATATCTTTGACAGCATCATGACGGCATAATAGCCATCTGCACCCTGAGCCGGTGTACGATAAGCGTGTACGACTGCGGGGAGTTGGATATTGTCGTATACCGTATCGCGTACTTCTCCTGCCAAAGGTGGTTCTACCACACTATTTCTGACCGGAGTCTTACCGGCGGGGATGGTACCAAAAAATTGTTCCACCAGAGATTTAGTCTCTTCGATATCGATATTACCGGCAATGCTTAGCACGGCATTATTAGGTATGTAGTAGGTCTCATAAAACCGCTGATAATCTGTAGTATCAGCATTAGCCAGATGATCCATATTGCCGATCACAGATGTCTTATAGGGATGAACAGTAAAAGCCCGCTTCATCGTCTCCTCCAGCAAGGTCCCATAAGGCCGATTGTCATACATTTGACTTCTTTCTTCACTGACGACTTTGCGCTGAGTGTTTACACCTTTTTCGTCTACCTTGGCGTGAAGCATGCGCTCTGACTCCAGCCACAGACCCAGATTTAGTCTGTGAGAGGGAAGGATGACGTAGTAATAGGTTCTGTCATACCACGTATTGGCATTCAATGCACCACCGTGCTTTTCCACCATGTTAAAAAATTCCCCTCGTCCGATATTTCGGCTACCCTCAAATAAAAGATGTTCAAAAAAATGTGCAAATCCACTTTTATCTTTGTCTTCATCCTTACTACCTACGTGGTACATGACGGATACGACAGCAATTGGCGCACTGTCATCTCGATGCAATATGACATCAAGACCATTATCTAGCGTATATTCTTCAAAAGTAATTGGCTTCATTTGTGCTATAGAAGTTAATGACATAATCAAAAAGAATGCTGCAATACATATTCTATTCATTGGACATTCCATATTTATGCTGTGATTATTGATTTGATGACTCCTTTGACTTCGGCAGTATCTCTGTTTGCTCTCCAAAGAATCTGGCAAATTGTCGCATATGCTCTGCAAGCTCTTTATTACTCGTCGCTTTGAAATATGAGTCAGCCAGAGAGTTTAAACTGTAGTACACCAGTCGATCCATTTCCTGGATTTGCATGTCTTTTGTCCATAGCTCCATCCGCATAGTATCCCTGTAATCTCTATCAAAAAAAGACAAAAACATAGCTTTAGCGTTGTACTCATGCTCTCCCTTGGGCGCGTCTGTGGCCGTCCATTTGATCGACTCAGGTATATTTTTTTCGTCTTTATCGACCTTGATTTTTATTTCTGATGATTTCATGTTTTTCTATTTTGTATTCGATATATATTACTTCCAATTAATTAGCAGATGTTGACTTCGGTTTCATTTTTTTTGCTTTGGGCATCACCCTTCTCCTATCGTCGGCGGGTCGCTACGTTTCAGGGCTCCCTAAACGGTCGGCCTCTACTTCGCTATCGCTGCGCAGAGTCTGGCTTCTGACGTCGCCACCCTTCCACATCGCTGATGCAACACGGTAGAAAAAACAGCAGTTCAGGGTACTCCTTTTGTATCCATTTGACTAAATGCCTTTCACTGTCTTCATTATCATTT
>SLDF01000023.1 GCA_007125435.1 Saprospiraceae bacterium | reverse complement strand
CTAAAAATAGGTATTGGGCAATCTTTTTTGTTTTTTTTTTTTGCGTAGATGAAGAGTTTATAAGATTCTATTTTTTAATGAATGTCATCAAGACTCACTTTAATGTGAGACCAACCGAGTTTAAACGCCACGGTGGTAAAATGATGAGGGCTTCCGCCAAAATATGTTTAAATTTTGCATTAATTCGAGGATTCACTCAGTCATTTACTTGATGGATATAAATCCATTCAAGTATGAATTACAATTGTCATTTTCTAAGAGAGATGGGTGTCTATGGATTCGACCAGATCGAACCTATCATCCTGGCTTCACTGGTGTCAGGAGATCCATTACTATTGATCGGGAAAGCTGGAACGGGTAAAACCTTTCTACTAAATAGCATCTCGGAAGCGCTAGGGCTCGAGCATCGGCACTACAATGCCAGTTTTATTTCCTTTGATGATCTCATTGGGTTTCCATTTCCCGACAGTGAAACTAAAGAAGTTAGCTTCCTAAAGTCTCCTGCCACTATCTGGGATGCGGAGTCGGTGCTTATAGACGAGATCAGTCGCTGTAAACCTGAGATACAAAATAAATTTTTCTCGCTTATACAAGAAAGAAAGATCCAGGGCATACCGCTAGAAAAATTAAAATACCGATGGGCGGCCATGAATCCATTATTTTCTGATATTGACGATAGCAACGATCAATACAATGGCAGTATATCCCTTGATCAGGCCCTCGCTGATCGATTTGCTTTCATTATCCATGTGCCGGATTGGGAAGCACTTTCTGGTGAAGAACAAAACCTGGTCATCCGTCCTTCGGGTGAAGGCGCTGTCAATTCAAAATCTGAAACGCTTTCCGGTTTTATTGAAACCCTTAGAGCGGCGTTTTTGACAATAGTGCATGAGCCGACAGATGAAGTCGTAGACTATTGCCGCATCATCACCACTCTACTAACCGAAGCAGGGTATAGGATGTCACCGCGAAGAGCACGATTACTGGCTAGAAATTTAATAGCTGTCGAGCTTGTTGCCGCTAAACTTGGATATCCGACCGACAACAAAACAAAAAGTCGTCTTTATAAGCTGTGCATCAACTGGAGCATGCCTCACCGGGCATGGAAAGGGCACATCCCTGCACACATTATCGATGTAGCGCATGCTGAATGTATGAGACAAATCAATAGTGATGATCCAAATGACAGATGGTTGCAAGAATTTTTAAGGACAAATGCATTGAAAAGAAAAGTGAATATGATTGTGGAAAGTCATGCACCTAAGGAGATCAAAAGTTTGGCACTTATTCAGTTTTTACATCACGGCAGCACGATGGAGACAGCAATTTTTGCCTTTGCTACTCAGCCACTCTTTGATAGTTGGAACTTAGTAGATGATGAAGCATTGGCTGAACTCGCGAAATAGGCGACAAGTGTTATTGCTGTAAATGGTGAAATGAAGTGGCGTGAATTGCACAATGAAACCAATACTACACACCCGCAGTGGTCTGAATGTGTCCATTATATCAATAACTTACCGGAAAGCGATCAAAAGAGGCGGAATAGAGCTAAACAGCTTTTTCTCTACCTGATTATAAACGATGCCATGTCTTATGAGCCTGAATTTATAGAAGTCCAATTGCATCAGCTTTTTGAGCATGTCAGCCAGCTAGCGTCTTTTCACCTGACTGAAGAAAAAGACAATCACCATGGTTGAAAATATTAGTGGATACAGTAGGTCTAAGCAACTCAATAATATTGGTTTTCCGGGTAGTCGACGAAGAAGTCTGTCCATTAATTCCAATTTTATGGACAATCACCAAATGGCAGAGGAAGTTACAGTCGTTTCGCTATTGTTACCTCATGACATAACAAATGTAGAAAAATGGCTCATAGCGCAGACTAGTAAAATGGGCTGTCATACTATAACAGAAGCCGAGAAAAAGCTAACCCTCCCCGGTGACAAGCTCCTGGTAAGCAGAAGTAATGATGATCTGGTCGATGGAAGCTTGAGTATTGTTGATACCGTCAGAAATGCTTTAATACTGGCGCGCTGCAATGACTGCTTCTACATGCCGGGATCGCCCTTTATTTTAACTAGAAAAAGACTGGACAGGAGCCTTCAGTTAATTAAAGTCAACATTAAGAACTATTATGATTTGGACTGAGCAACAAATAGAATACATTATCCGGGAAATGGCTGAGGACAACACTTTAGCTTGCAAAGCTTTATTTTCTATCTCGCGCATCAGGTTTACCGATACGGTAAAAACCATGTCCGTCACCCTAAGTGGACATCCTGAATTACTGATTAATTTAAAATTTTGCCATGACTACCTTGAAACGGAAAGCGACGTCAAGGCAGTGCTTATGCATGAGTTTCTCCATGTCATCTTATTACATACCGAGAAGTACGAAGTCAGCAATCCGTTTCTCAATATTGCGCTGGATGCCATAATCAATGCCATTATTTACAGATATATGGGTATGGCGTATGCTGACCTCTTTGTCAGGTTGTACGCATGGGAACCGATAAGCATGCTGCTCAGGCCGGCAGCCGGAGAAGAGTACAGTCTTGAAGGCAGTCACTGGGACACTATTCATATGGATATCTATGAGGGTAAGTACTGTGCTGATGACCTTTACGAGTTACTGATATACATACAATCAAAAGTGGCTATTGATGATTTTAAAGATATTCTTCTCTTAGGTGAGCATGCACCCGGAGACATATCAGAAGAGAACGAATCAATCCTTGACGATATACTGAAAAAGATGAATGGAACGAAAATATGGAATACATCTAAACTACCGGGGATAGGTAATGCCAATGAAAGAGAAGAAAGAAGAGCGCAACATCGCCGACTCAATGTCTGGAATAGAACCACCCGTGATATGCTTAGAAAATGCCTACTCATCGACAATACAGAAATTACCGACACTGCAGCTGTAGACACTGTAAGGCCTATACTGAGCAATTCAGATCGGCACGCAATGTCGAGGTTTATATACAGTGGACTAATGCCTTTATCCCTCCACCATGTCGATCGACCTGCACCTTTAGAAAAAACAACTGTCTACCTCGATGTCAGCGGTTCAATGTCAGCTGAATTGGATAGGATTATTAGCTTGTTGCACCACTTTAGATCAACGCTGAAGATGCCCATCTACGTTTTTTCAGATGATGTCTATGAGGCTAAGTTTTCTAATCAAAAGCTCGTTTACAATACCTCTTATGGTACCGGCATAGAACCCGTCTTTAAGCATATGCGCAAAAATAATATCAGCAAATGTCTCATCGTCACAGATGGGTATATTCCACCGATAGAGGAAGTAGCTATAATTGGATTTGACCGCAGTAAAATCCATATTTTAATCAGCTCAGAGGGCGACCCGGGCGAATTTGCAAGCGCCGGATTTCCCTATCAACAACTCAAAAGGTTTTAAGCCATGAAAAACAGGAACAAATTTAAAACCAGGTGTTTCTTGGCATCTCTACCGGGTGCTCGGACGCTCGCTTTTTGCCGGGTATTTTGGACAGTCTTTGTCACCCACTTTATAACTATAACTATTAAAACGGATTCAAACACATGTAGTCAAGATTATTCCCTTTTGAAACGCATAATAGTATTGACCTATAAAGAGCTAATATGAAACGATTTTCAGAAGCCGTACTCAATGGACATCCCGATAAATTTTGCGATATCTTAGCCGATCGACTATTAAGGCAAGCTTATCAGACAGATCCCGAAGCTTATGGCCAGGTGGAAGTGTCTGTATGGTCCGATCAAATGTTTCTCACCGGCGCAATAGCTACTGCTACACCATTTGAATTCGATATCCGCGACATCATTGTCAAAGTCGGACAAGAGATTGGTTATTTGCCCGACAATCATATTGATGTCTCACGTTATGTTATCCATGATCACATTTGCATGCTTAATGAACCACCGCAACTCTGGACCGGTCATGTCAGTGATCAGTCCATTATTCATGGTTATGCCGGCTATGACCACAAAACCGAATACCTTCCCCCTGAGCATTTTGCAGTGATGTTTATCCGGGAACATTTGATCAAGAGCTTGTCCAATGGTCTGCTCAATGGTCACGGTCCCGATGGCAAAGTCTTATTGAGCATGCAGGAGATTGGAGAGGAGTGGGTTGCGGATACGTTGCTGATCACATTGCAGCAAAAAGACAATTTCAGTTTTTCAGACTTTCTATTTCAATGTAATAAAGTGCTAAGGACGATCTGGGAAGAGCTTCAAACACATGATAATCGGTGGAAGCCGGGCTGGAAAGATCTACGTGTGCTGATCAATCCCAACGGTCCCCTTATCAACGGTGGCAGTGATGGGGATAATGGACAGACAGGTAGAAAGCTGGCCATGGACTTCTACGGTCCACGAATACCACTTGGTGGAGGTGCCATATATGGCAAGGATCTCTGCCATATCGACCGCCTGGCGTCCTTTGCTGCCAGACAATTCGCCGTTGAACTCAACCAAAATGGGGGAGGGGAAGTCCTGGTGAGACTGTGCTACGCTCCGAACAGGTATGAACCACTAGATATCGCCATTAGCGCATCTGCCAGACCACATACTGCCCCCGACGCCTATTTCGACTTTCGTGAGATGCGAAACAACATGAATATTGTAAATTTGGATTATAGCTTAACTAAACTAGGCACCTTTTACAATAAGGAACTACCCTTTAATCAAGGGGCTAATATCATGAGTTGGCCAAAAAGCAATATTCAGATATGAAGCCATCAAAACAAATTAATCATTTATTCACCTAATAAAACAATAAGCTATGTCATTAGAAAGACATTTAAAAATAGATAACCATGAGTGGCGATTAAATATAGCCATTGATGGAAGCATTGATTTTGCCTATCTCAAACCAGTGGTTTGGGGTGAAGATCCTTTAGACGGATTATGGCATGATTGGTCTGATCCCGATTCTGTCCATTATCAACCTTCTTATATTTATGACGAAACCAATATCCTACCTGGAAATTCTGTATTCAGGGTTAAAAACGAATTATTAGAAGCTATAGCTCAAATGATTCGCCAATCAGGAAGAGATATGGTCTTTTTTAAGTCAGTAGATGAGCAACGAGGACGCATTTATACCAATATTG
>SLDF01000270.1 GCA_007125435.1 Saprospiraceae bacterium | reverse complement strand
TAGTAAAAGGTGGGACGATATTAAATGCTTATTCAAAAAAGCAGCTTGAGCATAACTAAAAAACGACATTTTGAAATGCACACAACAAGGTAACAAGGTATATTAGAAGCTCTAAAATTCTGAAATAGTACTCTCTGAATAATCCGGTGCATGATTATCCGCCAAATTCGTGAAAATTAATTGAAAAAATCAGACGTGAGTAAAAATCAACCTGACAATCCGGCAGATGCTGACCCACATTAGAGAAAAAACGGAGAAAGTGGATCAAACAGAGCATGATTTAGGCTTTAGAGTCTTAAAAATCGTGATTAAAATCCGGAGCATGTTGACCCACCTATCAACAAAATCCGGAGTAAGTTGACCCACCTGATAAAAATGGGGAAATAAATCCAGAGCATATTGACCCACCCTAGTTTAGTTTTCTGAATATTGATTTACGCATATTTTAGTACGATATCATAAATAAGATGGCAGGTAAACCAATAAGAAAGAGTAAGATTAAACAATTTATAAAGCTACATAAGAATGGTGAATCAAAGCGATCCATATCACGAATTCTCAAATTAAACTGTAATACATTCAATACTTACGCTAGTGAACAAATTGAGTGACGACTTATGTGTAGGATTTAATTGTTCGCATAGAGAAATTCTTCAGTACCATAAACGGCTTAAACTCATTAATGCGATTGGTGTCTGCTGATGATCCTACAGGTGTCATAATAATTATATTTAAGTCATTAGTTAATGACCCAAATATCTATTAAATAGATCACGGAAATAAGTGTAATGGCTAAATTGTATGGCAGACATGTATAGGGTTTGTTTATCGTTCCTGCTATACCTACATGTGCGGATTGCGGGTTGCTATACTATCAGACATTAGAACATTTTAGTCGTGGCAGAAACGTGAAACCTGGACTGCATCTGCACTAATTGTCATGTATAGCATGTTACACACTGGCATTAATTATTTTTCAATGCTTTCAGTTCGTTAATTCTCGCGGTATCAATAAAATGTGTTGCGTAAAGTTTTTCTATACTCAGGTCACCTGATTTACTGAACACCAATATCCTTTTATTTTTTCCCCATTGATTGTATCCGGTCCATGAACTCTTCAATTGTCGCTGCTTGGCAAAATTTCTGATGATTTTGTTTGTCAGGGAGAGTTTCTTCAGGTTCACTTTGCAAACTTTCTCTAAATAAGGCACTCGTCCGAGCCGCCAATCCTGGTAATCCTTCTGTGCTAAGTAGTCCAGTCTCAAAAGAACGTCAACAGAACAAATATAGCCTTTTTCGTATATCAATGAATTTATTATCGCTGTGATTTTCTTTTCTAATTCTTTGTTATTCATCCCTATAATTCCGGTTATAATGTTCAATTTGCGTCTTTACAAATTCAATCATTCTCTGGTTCTTATATTCGAACCATTTTTCTCTGTATTCTCCTGAGTTATCAATTTCCCATTTAAAATTCCTGAATGGTTTTGACTTATTCAATGCTTTAAAAAGCCTGTCCTGTAATTTTTGATTATCAACAGTCTCTGCGAAATCGGCCATTATCTCAAAACTCTCATGCGAAGTCATTTTTTCAAATTCGAAATACTCACCCCAATTTTCATCTAATTTGTCCAGCGTCTCTTGCCATGGCTCGGTATCTTGACCAATCCAGCCACCTTCAAAAAAATTCGGAATTGTTTCAATTTCACCCGTTTTCAGGTGATAAAAACAACGCATTCCTATATCAAGATTTTCGGCGATTTCTTTTATTTGATCTTCCATTAATGTCATATGTGGCTATTTTCTATGCTTGTGTTCAACTGATATATACAGCAATAATACCCATTTTTTGACGCACCTTGCAATTTTTTGATGTTCAAATCCTACTATTTCAAGAATTCTAGGATAAATTTTTAGGTGTATTAAGTCTCTTTGTAATTATTGAATAGTACCGTAAGTGCGAGAAATGGAGCATAGTAGCAAAGAAGCATAGGAGCATAGTAACCTAAGAGCTCAGAGGCTTGGGAGCTTAGGTGTAGTCACTAGTTATTTGATATATCTTCTTTGAAGAAGAAGATAATCCAGTATGTCTTTTTGGTCTGAAGGTCAAAGGTCAGAAAGTCAAAAGTCTCAAGGTCGCTTTGGAAGATAAGGGTATTATGAGCCAATTGGAAAAGGTAGAACGTAGAATGTATTAGTTACCCTGCCGCTCGCATTTATATCAGAGCTTCTGTTGAGAATTTACGGCAGCTTGTTCATGAGGACCTTTTATCCAAAAAAGACTTGAAAGCTATCAGTCATCTTTAAGCCTAAACAGCGAAGTGGACGAAGTCCACGCAGCGTAAACAGCAAACGAAGGCGATAGCCGACCGTTTGCCTAAACAGTGAAGCGTAAACAACAAGCAACCAGCAACAAGCAACCAGCAACTGCCCATGAGACAGTCACGAATACAAGCGAGTAGCCCGACCCGAAGGGACACGCCCAAAAAACAGAATGAATTTAAACACACTCTAATAGGAATCCTATCAATCATCCACCTTCACCTGGTGTCAATAATGCATCCAGACACTTTGATATGGCTCTTCTTACACTTTCTGTTTCGTGTAGGGAGCGATCTTCTGCATTGCATGAGCATATTAAGGTATTCGACTCTGCTGAAATGAATTGGATGGCTACCTCTGCGGTATGCCGAATGCCGCTAGAGCGCAAGTCGACCTCTCCGTAATTGACTATTAATGTTTCTTTGATTATGTTCGGATTTAACTCATATAGCTTGATGAATCCTTCTTTGATTAATCTGCCGGTAATCACATCGCCCGGTACAACGACATGCCCGGACCTTAAGTCATCACTAAATCTGGGGGCGGCATTAGCAATGACTGTTACCGGATAATTTATAAATACATATTTATAATTAATTGGACTTTCATTAACGATGATTTCTACAGGTTGTAAAGGTGCAGGCTCTACTGGCCTGGTCATAGCACAACCAAACAACAGAGGCATCATAAAAAGAAGAACAAAGAGGTGTGAGAAAGGTCTATGATGTTTCATTTTCAATACGTTTTTAAAATATAAGTAAAGGGATCATATCAAATCACCTATCATATGCTCTAAATGCAGCAAATAAATGATGGTAATGGTGATTTTATACATGCTTACTATTCCTAACGTTAATAATAGACAAAAGATTTTGGTATATTAAAAAGTCAAACTAATTATCATGTCATTTTTACAGCTTCTAATTGAGGCAATAAACACCTGATTTTAAATATTCTCAGTATCTGATTTTCTGTGTGTACTTTATTTGTTGGAGTAGTAAAGACGTTAGGGTTAGCTAGTGCTGAGAGCATTGGTAGGAAGTATAGAAGCATTTTATTAAGCCTGACTCCGGTCAGGCTTTTTTTTGTCTATGCATTGAAATATAGGGAGGTTAATGCTTTCTGAAATTAGCGTTACATTGGCGGGATTGGCTGCGTCGATCCCTTAGGTAGGGGCTGCAAAACATTTTACACAGCCTGCCTTTGGCTAAGCTTTTTTATTGTCTATGATTTGAAATGTATGGAGATTAATGCTTTTTGAATTTAGCGTTACATTATCGGGATTGGCTGCGCCGATCCCTTAGGTGGGGGCTGCTAAAACATTTTACACAGCCTGCCTTCGGCTAGGCTTTTTTATTGTCTATGCCCTGCAAAAATGAATTTTTGAAGGGCTCCGCCAATAAAAAAGCCTGAGGCATTCGCCTCAGGCTGTGTAAAATGTTTTGCGGAGAGGGAGGGATTCGAACCCCCGGACCTGTTACAGTCAACGGTTTTCAAGACCGCCGCATTCGACCGCTCTGCCACCTCTCCTAAGTGACGCTATGTCGATTGAGAGCGCAAATTTAATATTTGTTTGATGTAAATTGCAACTATATGGCTATAAAATTAATGTGCTTTATTTATGCATCTGATTTACAATAACATACAGGTCTATTTAACTCTATGATGTCTCATAAAAAAACAAAAACCCGAAGCGGACAGCTGTTGTCATTGCTAACGCCTCGGGTTTGTAATGATTCAAGAAAGTGAATATTTTTGTTATAAAGCCGCTTTTACCTGCTTTGTCAAGTCAAATGATCTGATATTACCTTTGCCGAGCTGAGTGCTTTCTAATTGATACACCTTATACCGATCATTAGAGCGAATCTTAGTAAACTCATCGCGACCGGATAGCATGTTCAAGGCTTTGACAAGTGTCTTAGCATCAGCAGCTAATACGATGGTTTGACCGGAATCTGCTTTATAGAGCTCAAAGAGAGCTTGAGAGAGATTAGTCTCGTCCAGGGTCTGGATCATGAGTGATTTTTGGCTAGACATTGGCTGCAGGATTGTATTCAAGTCATCAGCGCCGTTGCTGTAGATATTGGCTATCTGTTTTGATTTGAACATCTCAGCCAGCAGTTCAGCATATCTGGTATCTCCCTCTATCGTCTTGTCTGTCGACTCAAAAAGCGGAAGTAAAATAATGGTTGTTTTCTGATCATTGGTTGGCTTTATATCAAGAGCCATTGCAGATGCCAAGATGGCCAAAGAAAACAAGGTCGTGAGAAAAATTCGTGTTGTCATGTTGAAAAATTTATTAATTAAAAAATCGTGTGTGTGTATTGTTAAGATGCACTTTCATCTCATTTGGTTGCACTAAAATGAGGTCAATTCTCCGGTTAAAGAATTATAATCGACCAGCTACATATAATTTCAGATGGATCAAAACAAGCCCCATTCGTTCATCCATAAATCAAATACTTTGATCGAAAATCACAATACTCAGTAGGTCTGCGGCGCGTCATATCACAGTATTAGCTATGCCTTGAATATAATTGCTTTAATGGTACTATAGATGTTTTGGGCGTGCCCCTTCGGGTCGGGCTATTCGCTTGTATTCCTGACTGTCTCATGGGCAGTCATTATGTATCTGGTGGCTTCCTCTGGTCGCCCCCACCTACATATTCCTGCTTGCCATTCGTCTGCCACTCATATCGCTAACCCGGTTTATGTATTGGAAAGTCGTAATGAGAGTCCGAATGGCAAAAAAATAAGTGATTTCGTGAATGAGCCATAGTCGCTCCTACGGTGATTGAACGAAAT
>SLDF01000223.1 GCA_007125435.1 Saprospiraceae bacterium | reverse complement strand
TGAAAGGTCAAAAGTCAATAGGTGACATAGCAGTGCGCGGTGCTTTGGTTGACCTGATTCTTGATCAAAGCTGGATCCAAGCCTCAGCGAGGCGACATCATAATAGCCCGGGGCGTCAGCCCTGGGTTATGCGGATTATTACCAAATGTTTTGGCGCTATTTTTGCGCTGAAAGAAGCAAAAATAGTGACAAAACACCTTGACCGAACCAACCAATAAAACTTGAAAGCTTACAGCCTACTTCAAGCATAAACAGCGGAGAGCACGGAGTGCTTTTAGCGTAAACAGCAAACGGAGGCGATAGCCGACCGTTTGCCTAAACAGCGAAGCGTAAACAACACGCAACCCGCAACTCGCAACCCGCAACAGGTATCCGACAACTGACAACCGATAACCGCGTGAGGGATAGTAGCGATATGAGTGGCTGACGAATGGCAAGCAGGAACAGCTGAGCTGGGGCTTGACTGAGTGGTGCGAAGCAATCGGGTTGACTAAACGTCAAGCCGATAACGATGGAACTGAGCCGCCCTCGGCTCAGCATCGACTAAAATGAAATTAAAAAACGGAATTAAGTTTATTCTTGTTAGCTTTCGGCAAAACTAAAGCCACAGAGCAGCTAGTGACTGCCCATGAGACAGTCAGGAATACAAGCGGATAGCCCGACCCCGCACGATAGTAAGGGGGCACGCCCAAAACAAGAAAACAAAAACATCTACCCTAAAAAGGAGCCAAATGATTGCGTAAAGGATAAAGTCCGGCTCAATGAGTAAAATGCGCAAGAAAGGCATTATCTTTGAAACGGGCGTGCAGCCAATCTGTAAATCAATAGTATACAAGTGAAAATAAGAATAAAGGACAACTCGATAAGGCTCAGGCTAGACAAGAGGGATATCGACCAACTTTCCAAAAATGGACATGTCACGTCGCGCACGATGATACCGGGCGATGGGTGTATCGATAAATTCATATACGCTCTGAAGGAAGGTGGCAGTGAGATCAGTGCGCTGCTGGCAAACAATACAATAACTATAAGTATCCCTAAGGACAGAGTGACGAAATGGACGCAAAGTGAAGAGGTAGGTATTGAGCACACATTAGACCTGAAAAATGGTGACAGGCTGAGGCTATTGATCGAGAAAGATTTTCAATGTCTCATGGATCGTCCCCATGAAAATGAAGATCATATGTTTCCAAATCCATTAGTAAAGACAAACCAATCGCATTAATCAGCAATGAGGCGATGAAAGTATATAAAGGTGGCGATCAAAATCCATAAGACATACAGATATGAGGGAGGTGAATGTAGGGCGCTTAATGACCCTGTGAGCACGGAAGCACCTTTGAATATAATATTGAGATATGGCCCACTGGATAAGCGGGCGAGGATGAGGCTAGCTGTCACTATGCGAACACCCGGAGAGGATGCATTACTGGCGATGGGCTTTCTATTTACGGAAGGCATCATCAGTCGAAAGGAAGATGTACTAGACTCCAGCCTGATAAGAAGAGATAAGGCTGACAACACCGATGAGAAGTCTATATTGATCGACCTCAACCCTGACATCAAAATTGGCAAAGAGGATATGGAAAGGCATATATTTGCATATAGCAGCTGTGGGCTCTGTGGAAAAACATCATCTGATAATATCTGCAATTCATTTGACTATGACATAGATGGTAATCGGCCAGTCATGACATCGGCCTTCATCTCAGGCTTGAAAGAAAGGCTTGACAATCACGAAGGTGCATTCCAAAAAACAGGCAGTATGCATGCTGCGATGGTAGTAAACACAGAGCACTCTGCATACAGTATTTTTTATGAAGATGTGGGCAGGCACAATGCTTTGGATAAGCTAATTGGCCATAGCCTGCTCAATGATCTGCTGCCGATGACCAGCCATGTATTGATACTTAGTGGGCGCATAAGTTTTGAGCTCGTGCAGAAAGCAGGTAGAGTCGGCATACCCACTATTTTAGCATTAGGCGCACCTTCGACAGCTGCTATAACACTAGCTGAGGAAAGAGGAATGACGCTTATAGGATTTTTGAAGTCAAATAGCTTTAATGTATATTGTGGTGGTCAACGCATCGCCTCAGAGTATTAAAACCGTCTCGTGTTATTTGGCATTTTATTTCGGCCTATGAAAAAAAAGGAGCACAAACGCCTAGAAGGTAGGTATACATTAAAACCGGTAGATAAAGTGGTTTGTTATCCAACCAAGAATCCCAAAAAATAAAAACCAGATTTAGAAAAAATGAATACAGTTTACATCAGATTAGACATAGCAAAGATAATAATAGCCGCTATTGTCACAATTTTGTTTATGAGTTGCCAGAATAATAGTAAACAATACGATGGCAATCCTCTTACGGAAAACCACCTGATCATGCGGGACTTACTGGACAGTATCAGCAGATATACAGACCCCATGGAATGCTATAATCTAAACAGTCAAAGGGCAGAACTACTCAAAACAGAGGTAATAAACGAACAAGATCCAAACATCAGAATACAAAAAGCATTCAGGTATAGCCAAGAGTTGCTCAATGCCGGTGATACAGATCAGACTATAGCCCAAGTATTGTCAATTGTAGAAGCGCTTGGCGGCATGGACAATGTTATTAAAGAAGATAATTATAGAGTCATTGCTGAGCTGCTGGCCATAGCTTATCTCAGAAAAGGAGAAATTGAAAACTGTGTCATTAACCATACAGCGGCATCTTGCATATTACCAATTCAGGATGAGGGTGTGCATGAAATGAGAATAGGCTCAGAGAAAGCTTCGGAAATACTAGAACAGTTATTAACCTCAAAAAAGGACGATAAAAGATACCAGCATATCTGGCTGTATAATATTGCCGAAATGACTCTGGGGGCATGGCCGTCAAGTGTACCGGCAGCGATGAGGTTGCCAGAGCGCATTTTCAAGCCTGATGAATCATTGTTACCAATATTCAGAGATATAGCTATACCGCTAGGTCTGGACAAAAATGGATTGTCCGGAGGGGTATGTATAGAAGACTTTGATAACGATGGTTATCTGGATATATTCATAACATCATACGGACTAGACCACAACTGTGCATTGTTTAAGAATAATGGTGATGGCACATTCACCGACATCACCTACAAAGCCAATCTGAATGGCATTGTAAGTGGCCTGAATACCATACATGCGGATTACAACAATGATGGCTTCATGGACATACTGATATTGAGGGGTGGATGGCTGAACCTTGGTGGCAAGCATCCTAATAGCCTATTGAGAAACAATGGTGATGGTACATTTACAGATGTCACTATCGAGGCCGGTTTACTGAGCTTTCATCCTACACAAACAGCTGCATGGGCTGACTTTGATCAGGATGGTCACGTTGACCTCTTTATCGGCAATGAGACCCTGCCCGGTAACGAAAACAGGTGTGAGTTTTATCGGAATAATGGCGATGGTACGTTCACAGAAATAAGTGAAGAAGTTGGTATAAACATCTCGGAATTTGTCAAAGGGGTAACATGGGGCGATATCAATAACGATGGATATCCGGACCTTTATATATCAATATTAGGAGGCTACAATAAATTGTTTTTAAATCCCGGCAAATCAGAGGAAAAATTCAAGGACATATCTATCATGGCCGGTGTATCAGAACCATTATATAGCTTTCCAACTTGGTTTTTTGACTATAATCAAGATGGGTATCTTGATTTGTTTGTAGGAGGGTATGACAATCAGCGATTAGATAAGGTAGCACTAGATGCAGCTAGTGAATACATAAAAGGGGAAATCAATGCAGAAACCCCAAGGATCTTCAGAAACAATGGTAATAATACATTCGATGATGTCACATCAGAAGTCGGGTTGAATAAGGTCATGTATGGCATGGGGGCAAATTTTGGGGATATCAATGGAGATGGATACCCCGACTTTTACATTGGTACTGGTGCGCCAGAGTTTACATCGATTGTACCCAATCGAATGTTTTTAAACGATGGCAAAGGTGCGTTCAATGAAGTATCAGCCAATGGCTTTGCTCACATACAAAAAGGGCATGGAATAGCATTTGCTGACCTGGATCAAGATGGCGACCTGGATATCTATGCTGTCATGGGCGGTGCATTCGAAGGTGATCACGCCAACAATGTACTTTTTGAAAATCCAACACAGGGTAAAAATCGGTGGATTCAGGTTAGTCTTGTATCAAGTGACCATCAGAACACAATAGGCACAAAGATAGAGGCCGACATTATAATGAAAAATGGCACATCAGAAAAGAGATATACTACCATCGGAACAGGCGGATCCTTTGGAGCTAATCCAATTAGAGCTTACTTAGGCCTTGGAGATGCTAAGTCGTTAGAAAGGCTAGTTATCAAGTGGAGTGGCAACGGAGAAGAGACTTTATCTGATACATTGTACAATGTCGAAATGGACAATATATATGTACACGAACAAGGCAAAAGCAACATGATTCCATCAAATGCAGGTCCTGTAAAATTAAATACCTCAAAAAGACACACTCACCATCATCATTAGTGTCAAATAACAAAAAATCATTACATTTGCAGCTAAGACAATCTATTAATCAAGTGTAATTCTTGTTATAAAAAGTTGGGTAAGTTAGAATCTTTTAATATTCAATCCAATGTAGCTAATAAGTGTGGGAAATTTATAATACCGCTTAGCCTATAACTCGAATTAACCAAACAGCCAATTATGATTAGAATCCGCTTGTTTTGGATAGCTGCAGTATTTCTTTGTTCGCCATTATTATATGCTCAAAATGCCCATCTGGATCATACTAATCGGGACTACCTGCTGCAAAAATCAGCTCTTTGGAGAGTACAATCAGAAAGAGAATATTCTGAAGCGCTCCAAATAGCCAATGAAAAAAATTGGCCAATCAACATAAAGGAAGAAGACGGTTCAATAACTTCACTTATAAAAATAGAGCGTGGCCTGCCTTTATATCTTTCAACCACGAATTTAAGCGCTGCTCAAATGGTCGGCACTCATCATCTGTGGGAAGGTGGCTCGACAGGGCTAGATCTAGAAGGAGGTAATATGGTCATCGGCGAATGGGATGGTGGTGATGTTTTGGATACGCATCAGGAATTTATTGGACGTGTACAGCTCATGAACACTCCATCTCCTAATGGTACCAGCAGTCAT
>SLDF01000353.1 GCA_007125435.1 Saprospiraceae bacterium | reverse complement strand
TGCGTATGTGGTTCTTGTATTTTTCTATCCGTTTTATGCGAGTAGACGATTGCTTTGCAGACGAAAAGTGAATGATATAACCTCTCTGTCTGCCGGGTGTTAAGGCGAAGAACGCCTTTTTCAGGTCTTTGTCAGCTTGCAGTTCTGTGATGAGTTCTTCCGGCATAGGTTCCGGTATTTTATCTGAAATCACCTTGTGCCCACTTTCTTCTATTTCTATGGCTTCATCGATATATAAAGGCAATACCCTAGATAGTCGGCTTACCTCACTTATCGATCTGACCTTTATGATCCTCGAGGCTTGGATGTTACCTTGTTGTTCCAGGATGCCATTTGGGTCTTTTAATAGTGAACCTTTGAAAAAGCCAATGACAACAGCATCTTTTAATGCTGATACAGAGACGACATTCTTGCCATGATGCGTATAGACAGGAGCGCCCCATTTCACTGTTTCTTCGAGAGGTGAAGATGCCACTACGTCCATTACAGCCAGCAGCACTTCTTTCCATGAATGAATCTTGCACTTTGGTGTATTGCCATAGGGACAGCGCATGCAGCCTTTTGCTAAGTATTCATCGACAGATTTGATCATGTGTGTAAATGTATTGAATTTTTCAAAGGGAACATATGGATATACATAAGTAATCAAGCGAAATATATTTGGATTTGCTTTATGCGGTAGTAAAGTCTAATACATAGGACGGGTTAAATTGAAGTATAAACTATGAAAAAACGTCAATAATGCCATCAAAGTATAGTCATCGACTGCTCAGCTTCGACCTTTTCCGATCAGAAGACCGAATGCCGTTCAAACCTTCACTACAAAATTCTATAGCATAAAGCTGCTTTAAGAAAGTATGGTTTTTTGAATATGGCAAATATATTTTGTTGGATATTGGTTGAAGATTGGGGTATATTTTGTTATTAGGTACAAGAACTTTACTATATTCGGGCTTGGTTTTTGTTTGAATTGCTTTTTTAATCATCTAATATGGACATATTACACCGTATGAAGGCCACTCTACTGGCTTTTAATGAAACCCTATGTGCCTTAATACTCAACTCTAAAGTTATATCATACTTAAAGTTTACATGCAAAAAAAATCTGTGGTTGTCAAGGCAGTGTAAAATGGTTGCTTTGATTGTCATTTCTACTTCTTTTTCTTTGTTAGTAAAAGCACAGGTCAAAAACGAGCAAATATTAGACAGCCTTTTAGATAAATCAAGTGAATGGCTCGATGTTCAGATAGATAGTGCTGAATCAATAGCATTAGAGGCTGTATCTCTAGCAGAAAAGTTAGATGACCACAATAAAAGACTTTTGGCAATAGAAAGACTTGGGCAAGTCGAGCTACGTCGTGGTAATTTTAGTGCCTGCCAATCTTACATAGATGAGATATTTGATGCTTGCGCCCAGCGAGAGTGTGACCCAATAGTTTTAGCATTGGGGCATAACACTTTAGGTGGCTTCTACTACAGGACTGGTGACATGTTACAGGCAGGAGAGCAGTTTATGAGTGCTGTTGATTTTTACAATGCATCCGGAGACTCCTTGAAAGCAGTGTCAATGAAACTCAACGTTGCCACAGTTTTGCTCAATACTGGTGGTAAGGAAAAGGCTTTTGATTTGTTAGTAAACATTGTAGGTGACGATATATCTACTCCGGAGATCAAGGCACGAGCATATAATAATATGGGCTTGATAAAGTCATCCCAGTCAAAGCTGAGTGAAGCAATTGCTTTTTTTGAGAAGGCCATAGCATTATCAGATGACCAACCCTTACTCATGACACAATTGCAACTAAACCTGGCCATTGCTTACGAAGAGTCTGAACGCTACAATGAAGCTTTAAAGTCCTATGAAAAATTAGAAGATTTTTACTCTGCATCTGGAGATGTAAGATTGCTCAATAAAGTGAAAATTGGGATTGCTAATTGCTATGCAGCCCTGGGGCAAGGCAGTCAAGCCTTAAAGTACCTGGCTGAAGCGGAAGAAACTATTGTTGATAAAGAAACTCAAATTCTAGATTACATCGATGTGCTAGAAGTTAAACATCAGGTGTATGCCAAAATGGGAGACTTTAGTAAAGCATACACCACTATAGATGACTACTATAGATTATTGATTCATAATCAGCATAAAGGTAGTCGAGAGAGGTTTATGGAGCTTCAGACGCAATATGAAACAGAACAAAAAGAAATGGAGAATGAGCAATTGAAAATCAAAAATGAATTGCAAAATGATGTCATCGCTTCTCAGCGAAACCTTTTGCTTACGGTTGCTTTTGGCCTATTGTTGTTTATCGTATTGTCGGTTTATATCTACAGACAAAGCAAGATCAAAGATAAACTTAATAAAGAATTGTCTGAGCGAAACCATAAGATAGAACTACTCCACAGAGAACTGAGGCATAGGGTGAATAATAATTTAGCTTTTATATCCAGCTTGATGCAAATCCAAAGTCGTCGTTTGAAAAATACAGAGGCTATAGAGGCTCTTTATGAAAGTGAAAGTAGAGTGAGGGCAATGTCCCTATTGCATCGAAAACTACAATTAGACGCTGATGATAGTACTGATATTTCATTGAAAGACTACCTGAAGGAAGTGGTTAGCCACCTAGAACAATCGTTTCCTTTTGATCGGCAACCTCCTGAAATCATTTTGACATCAGACGAAGTAATGATAGATGCTGAATCGGCAATTAGAATTGGACTTATAGTGAATGAATTGGTTACGAATGCTTTTAAGCATGCGTTTACAGAACAGTCCGATGGCCTGATAAAAATAAAAGTAGATGATTTGAAAGGTGAAAAAATTTTGTTGTCCTACAGAGACAATGGCAGTGGGCTACCGGCAGATTTTGAAATAGACAAAAGCGATAGTATGGGTGTCAAACTCATCCAATCCTTAGCAAACCTCTTGAATGCAAAGCCTAAATTCATGTCAGATCAGGGCACAGTTTTTGAATTAGAGATTAGCCCAACACCAGTTTATTAATATATGAGTAAAGGTTCATTAAGGGTATTGATTTTAGAGGATGATCCTATATTACGCATGAATACTGAGGAGGTATTGATCAGTAAGGGCATAGACATTAGTGCTTCTGTAGCCAATGGTCAGAAAGCGATTTCTGCTTTTAGAGAAGATCCTCCAGATCTGGCTATCGTCGATATACATCTGGAGGGCAGCATGTTGGATGGTATACAGTCAGCAATGGCCTTCAATGAAATACAAAGGGTGCCAATAATATTTCTTACTGCTTTGGCCGACGAAAGAATAAGAGAGCGAGCTAAAATGGTCAATCCAGCTTACTATCTCATTAAACCATGCACACCTGTTCAATTGGAGGTTGCTATCGACATGGCTTTCGACAACTTTACAGGACATAAGGAAGCAATCATCGATCATTCTTTGAAAGCCAACAAAGTCAACTTAGAGTCTCTTTACACCATTTCAAATTCTTTTTTCATCAAGACAAAAAGGAAATATCAACGCATATATGCAGACCAAATTCTTTGGATAGAAGCCGCTAATTCTAGTGTGGTAGTCAATACAACGGAAGGTAAATTTGTCTTTAGTGCTAATTTAAAAAGCTTTTATCAACAGTTTAGACACCCTGACCTGATTAAAATACACAGGTCTTATATCGTGAATAAAGAGAAAGTCTCTGCTTTTGATGATAATTGCGTTCAATTAGTGCATAAATCGGATTTATTCAACCTGCCAATAGGACAGACATATAAAAAAACGGTTGATAATGCATTTCTAAAGCTAAGGTCAGGTCATTGAATGGTTTGTCTATCCTCTACTCTCCTTCGTATGATTAATGCTTATTTTTCTGCATCAGCCTAGCTCGGCATTGGGTGGTTTTACATGGGCTTTTCAATTGATTTACAAAGATATTTACTGTGTTCACAAGTCTATAGAGTTGATTCGGCTGCTACCCATGTAGATTTAGCCAAGATTGACTATTTGGACACACTTATTTTAGCGGGTTGAATCTTCGATAGACCCCCCTGCTAGTGCACAATTCGGGCTAAAACAAGTTTTCGAGAAATTACAAACTTATGCATCAAATATTACCCCAAAATGATGAGAGTCGATTTGAGTATGGTATGACAACACTGATCGTATCTAATGATAAACGATTTAGATCAGATCTAAAGAGAAAGTTAAAGCATTTCACTGGTATAGGCTCTGGTCTTTCTTGTGCCAAATTTGTGGAGTGCCACCAACCTACTGTGCAGTTGTGTACTAAAGCAGATTTAATTTTCATTGACCTTAGTCAAAATTATGGTCAGATATTTCAGTATCTGGATAGAATGAGAGTACACTGGAAGAAACAAGTGTTTTTGATTTTCTTGTCACCACATCTTGCTCCGGACCTAATTCTTAGAGCTTTTCGGCTAGGTGCTTTTGATTTCATTAAGTGGCCTTCAAGCGATGGTGAATGGCAAGAGTTCTTACTTAGACTCAATTCTTACATTGATAATGGTAATGACAATAGGTATCATGCACCTTCTAAAATATCAGACTCACCTAACAGTGGCAAAAGACTATTGATAAAGCTTTTGAAGCATCGGCTCCTATTAATACCAGCTCATTCCATTGTTTACATTGAATCAAGTGGCAGTCTTACTTACTTTTATAAAACAGACGGTCAAAGATTAGTGTCCTGTTCTTCATTATTACATTATATTGAAATCACAAAAGAGGATTATAGTTTTGTACAAGTACACCGCAAATATCTGGTCAATATTGAACATGTAAACTCATTTAACCCCTCCACGGGTTGCATTTCCTTTCCATATGATATTGAGCCTATTTACAGCTCTAGACGAATGGGGGCAAATTTGAAAAAGTTGATCTTTAAAATGAATCATATTGATTAAAACCTTCGGACACGGATTATGCATTGGAAATTCGTAATGAGGCTTAAGCAACTATAGATCCGTATACAAGCAATGCGGGCTTTCTTACTCCACAGGCCTATCCAACTATTAAACCGTAGATTACCAGTTTCTACTAATTATCATGATTTTTTATAGTGATCGTGCATGCCTATTCCATTGCGTATGTGGTTCTTGTATTTTTCTATCCGTTTTATGCGAGTAGACGATTGCTTTGCAGACGAAAAGTGAATGATATAACCTCTCTGTCTGCCGGGTGTTAAGGCGAAGAACGCCT
>SLDF01000363.1 GCA_007125435.1 Saprospiraceae bacterium | reverse complement strand
GAAGGCGAAGGATATCTACTACAGTAGCTGCCATATCAAATATATAAACAGGGTCAGTGATCTCTATTCCCTGTCGAATCCCAGGACCGGATAAAACATACGGTATCAGTAATTCATCCATGGAGTCGCCACCATGCCCATGACCAATAAAGCCGTGGTCGGATATGACAATAAAGATGGTTTGTTGCATTAACCCTGATTCTTCTACGACATCCAGGATGTTTCCTATCATAGAATCCGTATAAGAAATACTTTTCAAATATTTTTCACTCATATGCCCATATTTGTGACCGGCACCATCGACATGGTCAACTGATAGGAAATTGAGAAGTGGAGTATTCTGACGAAAATTCTCAATAAATGAATTAATGGTTATAAGTTCATTTTCTCCGTGAAAGACATCATCAATGATACTTTCTTCTATCAATCTACCTATACCTTTCCAATGGTAATATGCCGATGACCTTTCTTTTGGCAGGTG
This sequence comes from Saprospiraceae bacterium, assembly GCA_007125435.1. Classification (GTDB taxonomy): domain Bacteria; phylum Bacteroidota; class Bacteroidia; order Chitinophagales; family Saprospiraceae; genus SLDF01. The sequence goes on along the minus strand of SLDF01000363.1, from coordinate 16,980 downwards.
TTTTTTGAAGACAGTAAACATGGTAGGAAATATGGGTTCTGTACCAATTACAGATGGGTAAATTGTAAAATTGTCTCTTTGCCATGCATTAGAAGTTACACCGTGGTGTTCTGAGTCGGCTCCTGAAACCATACTTTTCCAGTTACTAGAACTGGATGTTGGTCTCACACTTCTTGCTTTGAGTGTATGCGATCCAGTAGAGATAAGTCTGTCTATGTTTGGTGTTTCTGCAGCCATGAGACCATCTGAACTCATGCCATCCACACCTATGATGACGATATATGGACGATCAGATTTGTCGGATTGACAAGCGTTGAAAACTAAGGTGGTAAGCAAGCAAACAAGAATAATATAGAGACAGTTTTTCATGGGATTTTTAGTTTCAAAATTTTGAAATAAAGGTGGATATTCCTTTGAATACCCACCTTATTGTATCAGTATGAAAGCAGGATAGAATTTTATTATTGTCTACATACTACTAGATAAATATTCAAGCTAAAAAGCATCTTATAGTACATAGAATTGCTTTAATCCATCCACCATATTCTGGTGTTGATGTTGTCAGGTCCTTGCCTGTCGATTGCAGCTTGTCTATTAGCAATGTTAAATACTTGTTCACTTTGTGGATACAAGTATCTGACAGGTACCATGTTGTTGTTATCGTCACTTACGGCAGGAGTAAAGGTTGGTAGGCCTGTTCTTCTCCAATCATTCCAACCTTCTACACCAATCATAAACGATCCTATCCATTTTTGCAACATGATTTTCTCAAGTGGATCTCCGCCGGCATAGACTACACTTTCTTGTTCCATGTAGGTATCGATTTCGTCTTGAGGAATATTGTAGTATGCCAATGCACTTCTGACACCTTCAGTATAGAACTCTTCTGGATTGCCATCGATGAGTCCTTTCAATGCAGCTTCCGCCAAAATGAATTGTAGCTCGAAGTATGTCATCACTAACGCTTCAGCAGAATTAGGCTCATCAAAATACTTTGGTGCTAATTCTGATTGGAAGTTAGAACCACCATCCCAGTCCAGAGCTTCTGCCTCTCCGAGACCATTAGGAATCCCATTAAACTCTCTATCCCAGTTACCGGCGGTAAAAGCTTGTGTTGGCCTAAAGTATTCTCTTACCCGTGGATCATTCAAATCTTCAAACCTTGTTTGAATCGTTTGGCTCATTCTTCTCTCTCTGAAGGAACCAACCCTCCCGGTATGTGTAAACCACTGATTAGGTGCAGCCTCTAGGTATGTCAAAGCCGCTTGATCTCCCAGATTTTCAAATATGGGATTATCAGCTGGGTTGTTTATAATCTCTCCCATTTCAGCAGATACATTCTTCTTGTTGCTGATACGAAGTAGATATCTTAATCTCAAAGAGTTGGCAAATTTCTTCCACCGCAATATTGAACCGTCATAAATGATATCGCCCTGAATGCTGAACCCGGCTGGATTCAATAATTCATTTGCCGTCCTTAAATCCTGCAAGATACCCTCATAAATTTCCTCTTGGCTGTCATATACGGGAGAGTATACACCGGAATCTCTACCTTCTAAGGCATCAGAGTAAGGTACATCTCCGTATACATCTGTAAGGAATGAAAAAGCATAGGATTTCCAGATCAATCCAACACCTTCATAATTGGTATTGCCTTGTTCTCTTGCCAGTATGATGAGGTTGTTAACATCTCTAAGCCTATCAAAAAGACTATTCCAGACACCATCATCGGGTCCCCATACATATCTGTCAAAATCTGTAAAGTTTTGTCTCGCTGTATGCTGTGTGATGAAGTTACCTTTGTTGTAAGCTTCTCTCGCTGGAAACTCAGCAAGATTAAAGAGTATTTGAGTTAAAATCATATTCGGAGGTACGCGCTCCGGTTGATTTGGATTGGTATTTAGTTCTTCAAAGTCTTTTGTGCAACCTAAAAGTAGTGTTGAAAGAATGAAGAAGCTTGCTATTATTCTTTTCATAATGATTGTGCGTTTTACAGTTCGAAATTAATATTGAGACCAATGCTTCTTAGACTTGGTGTAGCTGTGTTTTCTATACCGGGCACGATATTGTTACCGGCTAGAGAAAACACATCTGGGTCGAAGTCTTTTATCTCTTTAGCCCACAAGAATAGGTTTCTACCTACTATTGAGATGTTCATATTTCTAAATGGCATTTTTTCTCCAAATGCACTTGCCGGAATACTATAGCCAATTCTCAGCTCCCTTAACTTGACAAAGGTGGCGTCAAACGTGCCCTCTGCGTGGTTGTTCCTGTTGAAGTGTGACCAGTAGAAGTCTCTTCCAGTAAGTGGTACTGTGTTTTCTATCAAAGAGCCGTCCTCTAATCTTGTCCAGCCATCGCCTACAAATTCACCTTCTCTCTCAGCCGTGTTAGCATGCACACCTGAGGTGTGTGCGATCAGGTAGGTTCTGGAATAAACTACTCCACCATACTTCATATCTACTAAGAAACCAAATGTGAAATTTTTGTACTTAAAAGTATTGTAGATTCCTGCCATCCAGTCAGGGTTGTAATTACCCAAAAACTCAAGGTCGTTTCTTCTAACCGGAAAGCCACTCTGATTGTAAATTGCTCTGCCGTCTTCAGCTCTCAATATACCAAGGCCGTACATGTCGCCCATACGCTCACCTACTCTAGCCTGTACTGATGTAAATTGGCTTGGTAGCTGGAATACATCCAGACCTTCTGCTAATTCTCTGATGAATGTTCTGTCAAACGACCAGTTTAAATTCACACTCCAACTGAAGTTTTTCTTCCTTACAGGGTAAGCAGTTACCATGGCTTCCACACCGTAGCTATTGACAAGTCCTGCATTTAAGAATCTTGCTGTATATCCGCTTGCTCTAGATACAGGTACGTTGATGATTTGATTACGGCTATTGTTGTTATAGTATGTTAAGTCCATAGCCAACCTATTTTCAAAGAATCTCATGTCAACACCTATTTCAAATGATCCTGCGATCTCAGGTTTTAGGTTGGCATTTGCCAATGTTGCCTGTTCTCCTGCTGTTTGTATGGCTCCCCAGTTACCTGTGAAGTTATAGAAGTTTCTAAGCCGAAATGGATCAGTATCATTACCTACTTGTGCGTATCCCATCCTGAATTTTCCAAAAGTGACCTTATCACCAAGATCAATCATTTCTGAAAATACTGCACTTAAAGTGGCTGAAGGGTAGAAGTAAGAATTGTTGTCAATAGGCAGTGTACTTGACCAGTCATTTCTAGCAGTGATATCCATGAATAAATAGTTGCGATAGGATAATTGTGAAAATCCATATACGCTATTGATTCTTCGACTGGAGTTGAATTGTTCAAATTCTAAAGGTATTCGCGTATTGTTTAATGAGTAAACACCAGGCACACTTAACTGATTGGCACTGACCATTAGACGTTCTACTCTCTGGTCCATCCTGTTAGCACCTACTGAAACTGTCCAGGCAAAACCATCAAATTGTCTTTTATTTTCTGAGTATGTCAACAAGAAGTCATAGTTGTTTTCATTGAATAAAAACCTATCCTCTCTATACATTCCAAATGGAAATCTCTGAGAAGAAAATGCTCTTCTAGAGGCTCTCTGATCATTAGAGTAGTCTGTACCAGCTCTCATCATTAGATTCAGCTTCGGCGTGATCTCGTAGTTGATCCTCATATTCCCGAATAATCGCCCTCTATTAAAGCTATTCGTGTTCTCATACAGAGTGAAATACGGGTTGTCATTCCAATTGTAGTTAAAGTTAAACTGTTCTAACCCCTCAAATCCATTTTGCCAGTAATCTTGTAAGTTATCCAGGTTAACATTTCTTCCCCACCATATCCAGGTGTACTCAACACTCTCTGTACCGTATCCGTGGTTCTTTACATTGTCAGAACCCGAGTTTACATAGTTGGCGACTACATCTACACTTAGCTTATCGGATAAGTTATAGCCAGATGATAGCGCAAATGTATTCCTCTGAAGACCAGTATTTGGAAGTATACCTTTATTGTCAAGATTTGTATATGAAAATCTAAAATGCCCCTGATCGTTACCGCCACTAATCGCTATATTGTTGGTGAGTGTCATACCAGTTTCATAAAAATCTCTAATACCATTTGGTTGTGGCAAGAAGGGCGAAGGTATAATATCTCCTCTTTCAGGGTTTGCAGTGTCACCAGCTCTCATTCCTCCTGTTGTAGGAGAGTCATGCTGAGCGATGAGTCTGCCGTCCATACGTGGACCCCAACTTTCATCGATAAAGTCATTGACGCCACCTCCAAGACCATCTGCATATTCAAACTCAAAATTACTACCCACACCATAATCATTTTGATATCTCCAAAGCCTGAGTGGCCTCTCAAATGTGGTTGTGCTATTTACACTCACGCCTAAGCCCTTGCGACCTTTACCGGATTTGGTAGTGATCAATACTACGCCATTGGCTGCTCTAGACCCATAAAGTGCGGATGCATTCGGTCCTTTGAGTATATTCATTGATTCTATATCATCGGGATTGATGTCGATGGCGCCATTACCAAAGTCTGCACCCATAGTACGATTGTTACCGGCCGCTCCAAATGTTTGATTGTTGATAGGAATACCATCAACTACAAATAATGGCTGATTATCTCCCGTCAAAGAAGACTCTCCCCTGATTATGATCCTTGCAGTCGACGTAGGACCCGATGCACCTTGTGTAATATTTACACCTGCAACCTTTCCAGTTAATGCATTTACAACATTGGGCTCCCTGGCCTTGTCAAGATCCTCACCGCCTACTTCTTGTGTTGCATAACCCAATGCTCTTTTTTGTCTTTTGATCCCCAGTGCCGTTACGACGACCTCTGATAGCTCTCTTGAATTTTCACTGAGTACAACTCGGGTAAATTCTCCGTCTCTTACTTTTATTTCTTGGGGTTCATAGCCTACATATGTAAACTCCAATACTGGATCATTGCGATCCAGTTCTAAAGTAAAACTGCCATCTACATCTGTTACTGTACCAAGATTAGAGCCAATTAACCCAACAGATACCCCTACCAGCGGGTTTAGGTTTTGATCCAATACTTGTCCTCGCGTTACACCAAACTGGGCATGCATTTGCACTGCCCCGAACAGCATAAAACAAGCTAATGCAACCAAGTTGCGCAAGGAATTAAAGCTAATGTTCCTTGTAAATTTTCTAGCCATTGTGATAAAGTGTTTTGGTTATTTAATTAGACCTATTGTTTTTAATTAAGGCCTTTTATTTTTCTTGTGATGTGACAAATGTATAGGCATAGTATTAATAGGTCGTGAAGGCTTTTTTAAGTGTCTATTAATAAAATTGATAAGTTGATTTGGAGTAAACCTCAGCTGGTTTCATGTGAAGCGATTATTAATTCTGGTCAATAGTTGACTCCTGGTAAACACTGCCTTGTTGGGTTTAAATAAATATTAACTTTTATCAACACTAATATTTAATTCATTGACTATCTGTAATTTCACCATTTGTGTATAACCACTTAGAATTATGGAAAGTGACTTTATTTCAAGAATCGGAAGCCAAATTAGGGCGTACCGACAAAGCATGAACCTCTCCTTACAAGAGCTAGCCGATGCAGCTAATGTGTCCAAAAGTCTCCTTTCTAAGCTCGAAAATGGTAGGATGATCTGTTCGCTTCCGATGCTCATCAGCATTATAAAAATATTCAATATCTCACTGACGCAGTTTTTTTCTGGCGTTGACTCTGCCCAGAACAATCGCATCATGATCATTAAAGAATCAGACTATACTAGGACTGAAAAAGAAACCAACCAGACAGGCTTCACCTATTTGTCGGTATTGAATAAGTTAGTAGGTAATCTGCCGGTAGAGATTGTCATACTTACCATAAAGTCGGGCATCAAAAGAAAACCGGTACAGACCGATGCCTACGAATACAAGTACATCCTACAGGGCCAAATCAACTATCACTTCGATAATAAGATCGTAGTCCTTGAGCAAGGCGATTCACTGTTTTTTGATGGTAGGATACCGCACTATCCCTATAATGCGGGTAAAGAAGATGTCAAGATGCTAGTTGTCTATTTTTACCTCTCCTCTGATAGTGATGCCATAAGTTTTGTATAGTTTTCGGGTAGAGAAAGTTAGTTGTAGTGGTTGATCTATAAAGCATATGGCTTGAGTTTTGTTTTTTTACTTTGGGCATCACCTTCCTCCTGCCGTCGTCAGGTCGCTATGCTACGCTACTCACTATTCGTTCGGTCCTGCGGACTGCCTTCCTGCGGTCGGCACAGCTCCGCAGCGCTGATGCGATACAGTCGAAAAAATTGTAACCTACAGTAATATTTAATAAAATGGACCTTTGGGAAGAGCTGACTAGCTTTTTACCCCTCATGATTACAAGAACACCCAAATTTTATGGCATCAATAAATCTATTATCACGCATTGTGCAATCAATTATCTAGATTGTAAATCGGTAAATTCATTTTTGTTACCCGAATCTATATCCAACCTGGAATGTTATATTATGGATATATGTTATGCCTTGATATTTAGTTGTAAAACTTGAAATGGCACCTGGTATAGAGCTTGAAGAGGATTGTTCTATCGGATGTCTAGACCCTAAATTATATCTGTGACATATAGAAATATTGACACTAAGGTGATCATTTACTATAAATGTTTTTTCTAGACCAACTATAGCCATTCCTAGGGATCGTTTGTAAATGTTGTTCTCTTGAGATACTATTATTCCTTGTCTGATAATTACATCAGGAATAAAAAATACAGACCTAGCAAATGACGCTCCAAGTATTCCTTTTATGGAATACCGTTTACCCAGTTGGAGAAGCTCATATTTTAGCCCCATATCCAAATAATAGATTTGTTCACTATAATCATACCTATAGCTATTGTCATAAAGTAAGGTTTCACCAGAGCCTCCAAATGATCTTCCTGATACGGAAAATCGATCAGCATTTACCCCCCCTGACAAAAATAGGCTTCCTCTATTTATTATTTGTCTGTCATATTGAAGTTCCAAATTTAAAACAAATGATCCTTCATAGGGAACTTGTCCAAAACCAGCTCCAATTTTAATTTCACTTTTTTGAGCTTGAATATTAGTTGCCATGAGCACCAAAGAAAATAGAGTCAGTAGTTGTCTCATTTTTTTTGGTTGTAAATTAATAAGAATTATAAATAATAGAAAGAAATCCTATCTCAACAGGTTCCGAATTAAAGAAAAATTTAATGCTATATTACCTTAGGCTTAATGATCATTCAATTTAATGTATACTTTTTACATACGCCTGAAGTATAGAGACCGACCACACTGCTCACCCACTCACTATTCATAAATGAGAGGGTGAGCAGTATGGTCACGCCCAAAAACAAATAAAAAGCTCTAAACCAGCTGTAACCACCAACAATAAGCCTTGTAAGTAACTATTGTCACTGTGGAGCGTATGGATATAGCCTATCTTTGTCTCATAAAATTGATAATAATATGGAAACGACAGAAAAAAGAATGACATTTAGCGAGATCATCAGAGGTGACAAACCTGTATTGGTAGACTTCCATGCCACATGGTGTGGTCCATGTAAGATGCTGGCTCCGGTACTGCAAAAAATGGCAGGGAAGTATGCTGACAATCTCAAAATTATAAAAATCGATGTCGATAAAAACCAGGCAGCTGCTCAAGCGTACAAAGTGCGTGGTGTGCCAACGATGATCCTCTTCAAAGATGGAAAACAAATGTGGCAGAGGTCGGGCTTTATGACTATGAGCCAACTGGAACAAGAAATCGGTAATTTTATCTAATAAAAACTAAGTGAAGATGATAAAAACAATGCAATTTATAGGGATATTCATGTCAATAGCCATAATGGGCATGTCGTGCTCATACGCTCAGACAGATGGTGTGGCAGAAGATATCACCGTCAAAGAAGCATCTGAAAAAATACAAAATGGCGGTGATTTCATCCTCCTTGATGTGAGGACAGATGGAGAATGTGCACAGGGTATGCTGCACGGCGCAAGGCAAGTAGATTACTATGGTAGTGACTTTATGGACGAAGTATCAAAGCTCGATAAAGACCAACCACTCATCGTATACTGCGCTTCAGGAGGACGTAGCAGTGAAGCCATGCGCAAACTCTCTAAGGCTGGATTCAAAGAAGTGTATAACGTGAAAGGAGGATATAAAAAGTGGAATGCTGATAAGCTGCCCACGACCAAAGGGTAAAATATCAGACTACTTAGGTCATTGATAAAAATAAGTACATGTTGTGGTTTTGTATTTGAAACAAAAGGGACTGTCAAGCGACAGTCCCTTTTGTTTCTTGGGCATATCAATTAGTCGTGATGGCCTCCGGTGTATTCTTCACCTGAGAAAATTTTGTATTCATATGGCCCCAACTCGAAGGTTTCACCTTCATGGATGTCAAACTCTGCACCACTAAATACTTCTTTGATGTGGTGGTAGTGTGCATCAACAGCAGTTGTCTGTGTCTCGCCGGTCAGATTGACCAGGACAAGGACGGCGTCACCATCTGATTGTCTTTCAAAAGCAAGGACAGCTTCGCCTTCATTTACACGCTTAAATGCACCACCAAAAGGACCGTTCCAAAGCGCTTTATTCTTAGCCTTGAGTTGATTAAGTGTGGTATATAATGCAGCTCTTGAATAGTCGCCCCATTCTATTTCATCCTTCTCAAAAAACTCGAGCATCTTGGTCTCACCGCTTTCCTGACCGCTGTATATGAGTGGCATGCCCGGTATAGTGTAGGTGAGCACAGTCATAGCATCTTCTGCATCACCCATTCTATCAGGAGCCGTACCGTTCCAGCTGTTTTCATCGTGATTGCTGGTGAAGTGCATTTGGAAATAATGTTCCGGGAAGCGCTCATTAAGCTCTTGTATCTTCGCTTCGATGTCATTAGCGTTTTTCTCACCTTGAGCGACCTGATTGAGTAAGTGGTGAAAGCTCCATCCGTAGTTGGCATTGAAGCAAGAGTTAAAATGCTCTGGCTCACTCTCTGCCTCAGCCAGCATAAAAACAGCTTTAACCTCGTCAAGTGCCTTTCTGGCATCCGCCCAAAAGTCATTAGGTACATTATCTGCAACATCACACCTAAATCCATCGACATCTACCTCTTTTACCCAAAAAACCATCTCTTCTATCATGGCGGCTCTCATATCTTCATTGTCGTAGTTGAGCTCAGCTGTATCATACCAGTCTGTTGGATTGCCCTGCTGATCAACAGGGTGGCGTATGGTGTCGCCATTCATGGCATACCATTCAGGGTGTTCTTCTATCCAATGGTGGTCCCAGCCGGTGTGATTGGCTACCCAGTCAAGTACCACATACATGTCCATGCTATGGATCAGCTCTACCAATGCCTTGAATTCATCCATAGTGCCAAAGTTAGAATTCACATCGGTGTAGTCAGCAATCGCATAATAAGATCCTAGCGTGCCCTTTCGCTTGGCCTCTGATATCGGATAGATGGGCATGAACCACAAGATGTCCACACCCATTTCTTTCAGTCTGGGCAAATGCTCAGCAAACGCCTCCAATGTCCCCTCTTCAGTAAATTGTCTTACATTGACTTCATAGATATTGGCGTTGATGCCCCATGTTGGCAGTTTTAGCGGTCCCTGCACCAATGGCAGACTGTCATCCGCAGTGCCATCAACTTCTGCAGCCTGATCATTAGCGCATGATGCTAGTATTAGCAAAAAACATAAATACAGTAAATACGGTAATTTTTTCATATCTCTAATCGATTATACGTGGTTATAAGAAAAGTTCATTCTACACTTCTGGGTAAGAATGCTTTTTATCGCATCCCAAATATATTTATTTAATGTGACATTGTTATATTTGAAGCGCTTACTATTTATATAAACTCTTATTATGCCCGGCTCTATCTATCATGATATCATCGCCTTTGTCAAAAGACCTGAGACAAACCCCCATGTCGAACCTTTGACCATTACCAATTGGCTCAAAATTCTTGGTGGGTTGATAATTTTCGTTATTCCCTACGTCTTCATTTTGCATTTAGCTGATCTGTCAGAGCTGGATCATAAGATGCAGGAGATGTGGGATGACAATAAAGTCCTGATCGCTTTCATGGCTATATTCATCGGCCCATTTTTAGAAGAGTTGATGTTTAGATTGCATCTGCGCCAGTCCACGCAGACCATCATGGTGAGCTTGTTGTTGTCGCTGTTCATCGTATTTGACTTGCCGATTATGGCAACTCTATACATAGCTTACCTGGGTCTCATGCTGTACAGATGGCGTCAAGAGCAGCCACTGCCCATGCCCATCGTTGTCTACGTCTCCAATGCATTTTTCGCCCTGGTGCACCTTGCGAATTTCTCAAATTTTGATCTGAGCAGCCATATTATATATATCCCATTACTGGTAGGTGCCCAGTTCGTCATTGGCTTTGTCTTCTGCTTTGTCCGTATTCATTATGGCATTTGGCATGCCATCATCCTGCATGGTGCCTACAATGCGAGCTTGATCATTCCCGCTTTACTCTTTGAGGATTCACTCTTGATGCTTGATCCTACATATTGATTTGTATGAGGTGAAAGTTTTTGACCAGATCAGTCAAATGTGAGTAAATTCCTTATAATAATCTATTCATTGGTATAAATAAATCAAACAGCTCCACGCTGTACGACTAATCATTACCGATCGAAAATTACCAATTACTTGTATCACAATATTGTCAAGGAAGTAAGCTCTTGAGGTCAGACATCACCGTCAAGGTATGTGATACAATATCTCATAACTGTGGGCTTTGACTTTGACCGTCAATGCACTATTGCTGCTGTCGACTTCCTGACCGGAAAATACAGATGTCCAATGTACCGGCTGCTCTAGAGGGGTGCTGATGGTTTTATCTACATTGCTGTTGTTAAAGAAAATGATGGCTGTATGATCGAGATGCTGTCGAGAATAGATCAGAACATTGTCATCGTCGTGGTCGATGATCTTGAGATCTCCATACATCATGGCGAGATTTTGCTTGCGCAATTTGATAAGTGATTGAACCTGTTCAAACAAATGACTCTCCTCTTCATTCCAATCTTCAAAATACATCATACGCCTATTGTCAGGGTCATTGCCTCCGGTCATGCCAATCTCATCGCCATAATAGATACAAGGTACACCGGGCATCGTCATATTGAAAGCGTGCATTTGAGCCAGTTTGCTAAAACCTTCGCTATTGCGAAGTTCTATATCTCTTGTCCACCCGGCATATTTCGCATCTTCATCAAATCGGATGTCACCTGTAGCATAGGCCATAAAGCGAGCGCGGTCTTGATTGCCACTCATGTGCCCCATGAGGTGATTGTATCCATAGTACCGGAGACTCTGACCGATAGTGGATTTAAGGTGGCTAAAAGGCTCATTTGTTTTACAAAATGCGGCTATTGCAGCATCAAATAGATTGAAGTCAAACTGTGCATCTAGCAAGCCTGTACTGATGTATGAAGCAATTAGTTCAGGTGTGCCGTACGTCTCTCCAACTTGATAGGTTTTTAGTCCGGATTGTCTATCGAATGCTTTGACCTTCTTAGTCAGTGTCCGCCAAAAATCTAGGTGGATGTGCTTAGTGGCATCGTGTCTGAAACCATCAATGCCGTAGTTTTCTATCCAATACATCGCCGTATCTGATAGCGCCTCATTCACATCCGGGTTGAAAAAATTGAACGTTGGAAGAAACACATCAAACCATGTAGTCAGCCTATGGTCATCCCATCGTTCTGTGTTCAGCGACCCGTCTTCCAGATAGAGATTGGTAAACCAATCTTCATCCTTTTTCTCTTCGTACAATGGATGTTCTTCATGAATATGATGGGCCACAAAATCTAGTAGAATATTTTTATCTGAGCTGTGTAGCCTATCGATCAATATCTTGAGCTCTTCTTTGGTGCCAAATCTTTCATCTACATCTGTCAGGCCTGTTGGCCAGTATCCATGATAAGCAGAGAATGTACTTGTCACACCGCCATCATCCCAGAGTCCATATGCGCCCTCCGGGTTCCTGGGAATAGGAGACAACCATAAGGTGTTGATACCGAGCTGGTCAAAATACCCCTGATCCAATTGATGGATGATGCCTTCTAAGTCACCACCTTTGAAGTTGGCCAATGGATGAATAGATGGATCGGACTCCGGTCTATCGTTGTCCGGGTTGCCATTGTAAAATCTATCGACCATCAGGAAATACATGATTTGCTGATGTAGGTCATGTCTACTTAATTGGTCAGCTGATTGGATTACAGATTGCTCTGCGAGCGGTATGAATACATCATTACCTATACCACCTTCATCATTGTAAACATAAGCTCGTATATGCGATCGGGACATCGAGGCGGCCTCCTTGGGAATATTGAAAGTGATCTCTCGGTCTATAATGGTATCCATCAAGCATGAATTCTCCCAGAAAATAGTAATCTGGCCCTGGCGACCCTGGTTGCTCAGTGTGATAGATTTTCCTTCTGTACTTGCGACTACGATGTATGGACTGACACCAGTAGGCCCTTCTACACTTAATAAAGAGTTGAATCCCCCCATGCCATTATCTCTGGTAGGCGCTGCTGGGTCGAGATGCCTTTCTCCATCAAGCTCCAGCTGGAAGGCATATGTCCCCGGCTCTAGAGATAAATTAATCGTCCACAAACCGTTCTCCGGATTCAGTGGTGATGATGCCGCATTCCAGGCATTCATGTCCCCCACTATATTTACGGTTTTGTATGTCTTACCTTTTGGGTCAAATGTATAGTTGATTTGCTTCCGGGTCGATTTTTTAAGCAGGATATCGTATGTATGCCTGGACTTTGATCTGACCTTCAGCAGGGACAGCCCGCTCACATCTTGTGATGCAATGAGCTGGATTTCGCCGTCTTGTTCACTGGTCACTATCTCGATACCTGGCGTAGGCAGGATCTCCTCTATCTCGGATATGTCATCAAAATAATCTTCTAAAACAATGGTCGTCGTATCCGGCTGTAAAGCTATGGGTGTAGCATGGCCTGTGATCAATGACCTGTCTCCATATGGAAGTTGGGGGTCACTTACACATGATGCTATCAATAGCAGGTACAATAGACCTGCAAAAATTGACTTTGTCAACGATATGGTTTTATTTAACATAGACTAATGCTGTTTACCCCGATTTATAAATTTTAACCCGGATTATACATTGGAAATTCGTAATGAGGGTTAAAATCGACGAAGGAGATTCACGAATGCCATAAAAATAATAAAAGCTATATGAGTAAATGGTGAAAAAATAAGTGATTTTGTGAATGAGCCATAGTCAACCCTACGGTGATTGAACAAAATCAAGCAAAGCGTCTTATTTTGAAGCCATTTTAAGCCGTAATACCCGCCTGCTGCCATCGTCAGGTGGCGGGCAGGGATTTTCTAATGCATAATCCGGGTTTAAGTATCAATTGGATACTGGTTTTATCTTTCCATCACGACCTGTTGCATGCTAGAGACCCACCTTCTTCGAGCGTCATTTTCTCTTCGTATATAAAAAGATCTACAGATGGTCCTGATAGATGTTTGACTACGACTTTGTCTTTGGTGGTTATGACTTCTATGCCTGTTGTTCTAAAAAATATCTTAAAACTATAGCTATCCCATTGCTGAGGTATCATCGGTGAGAAATGCAACTGCCCTTCATTGTCAACTCTCATACCACCAAAACCTTTGGTCACTGACATCCATGTGCCCGCCATACTTGTCGTGTGGCAGCCATCCTCGGTATCATTGTTGTAATCGTCGAGGTCGAGCCTTGCTGTTCTCAAGTACATTTCATAAGCCTTTTCTTCATATCCGAGCTTAGCGGCCAGGATGACATGTACACATGGCGACAATGAAGATTCATGCACAGTCATAGGCTCATAGAAATCAAAATTACGCCTATGCGTATCTTCATCAAATTGATCCTCGAAGAAGTACAACCCTTGTAATACATCGGCTTGCTTGATATAGCAAGACCTTAGAATTCTATCCCATGACCATTTTTGATTGAGTGGCAGATGGATAGGATCCAGCTCTGCAACTGGTATAAGCTCTTTATCTAAGAAACCATCCTGCTGCAAGAAGACGCCTCGTTGCGCATCTTCCGGGAAGTACATATTGTCTATGATATGTTGCCAATGGGCAGTTTCACTTTCTACAAGTTTATTTGACGATACGATTCGGCTGTAAGAAGCCGGATCGTTGGCCTTTACTTCAGAGATTGAAGCGATAGTATACATCATACACCACTGTGCGATATAGTTGGTGTACCAGTTATTGTTGACATTGTTTTCGTATTCATTGGGGCCGGTGACACCAAGCATGACAAACTTTTGCTTATCCTCGGAGAAGTTGACACGCTGTGACCAAAACCTCGAAATGGCAATTAGTACATCTAGTCCATACTCAGCCATATACGATTGGTCTCCTGTATACCTGATGTAGTCAAATATTGCATAGGCAATTGCTCCATTTCGGTGGATCTCTTCGAAGGTGATCTCCCATTCATTATGGCATTCCTCGCCATTCATGGTGACCATTGGGTATAATGCTGCACCCCCTGAAAAACCTAGCTTCTCCGCATTTTCTATGGCTTTTTGAAGGTGATTGTGTCTATAGATCAATAGGTTTCGTGAGACTTCTCTCGCAGCTGTAGCCAGATAAAAAGGCAGACAATAGGCCTCTGTGTCCCAATAAGTGCTACCCCCGTACTTTTCACCAGTGAAGCCTTTCGGGCCTATATTGAGCCTTTTGTCTTTACCAGTGTAGGTCTGATTGAGCTGAAATATGTTGAAGCGGATACCTTGCTGGGCTTTTACATCGCCATCTATTTTGATGTCGCCCAATTGCCATTTGGCTGCCCAGGCATCGTTTTGCTCTGCGAGCATTGTCAAGAAACCTTTTTGGGCAATCGTATCCAGTCTATCGTGACACACTTTGGGTAAGGTGTCTTTGTCATAGTTGGTAGATGCGACAACTGCTGCATACTTATGTATGGTAAAACTATCGCCTGGCTCCAGGTTTTCTTCTACCATAAGCTCTACGAAAGCCTTCTGTTGACTAGACGGGAGATCAGTCAGGTTGAGCTTGGTGCTATTTTTCAATGCTTCTACATGCATACCTGCACAGACATGAAAGTCCAGCTTCTTTGTTCTCGAGCAGACATAGCCTCTCACATCAGCTACATCCCTGCTCACCTCTTCCCAGAATTGCTCATCATAGTTAGAGTCCTCATTCAATACGTCGAAGTCAATGGATGGAAAACAAGTAATGGTCCCAGTGTAGTTTTCTGGCGTTATAGTGTATGCAATAGCAGCTGTTTCGTCATCTACCATGCTACAAAACCTTTTTGATCGGACATTGACCACTAAACCATCGCTAAATTTTGCTTTGAAGGTGCGCTCCAGATAGCCCTCTTTCATATTCAGCTCACGGCGAAAGTCTATGATTTCCATTTGATTCAGATCTAATCTCCTGTTGCCGAGATAGACATCGATACCTATGAAGTTTGCAGAGTTGAGCACTTTGGCAAAGTATTCCGGATATCCATTTTTCCACCATCCGACCCTTGTTTTGTCAGGGTAGTAAATACCGGCTACATAGGAGCCTTGAAAGGTGTCGCCACTAAAGTGCTCTTCGAAGTTGGCCCTTTGCCCCATCATGCCATTACCTATGCTCATGATGCTTTCAGTGATGCGGTTGTACTTAGCGTGAAATCCATCCTCTACAATGGACCACTCATCTGCGGTAATATAGTCCTTCATATTATAGTCTTATTCTTTTCGTTTGATGTATTTAAAACCCTCACGATAAAAATGTATCGTATATGATTTTGCCCCG
The DNA here is from genome assembly GCA_007125435.1 of Saprospiraceae bacterium. GTDB lineage: Bacteria > Bacteroidota > Bacteroidia > Chitinophagales > Saprospiraceae > SLDF01. Next base: position 1,093 of record SLDF01000363.1, on the reverse strand, counting down.
CAATATAATGGATATCTGATTAAGTGACCTAAAGAATTGCTTTGAATTGGTGTAGAAATTACGGTAAGCGGATTTATTTTAGTATTTGGTGTATTGAGGTATGATTTTTTGCTTTGGGCATCACCCTTCACTTCGTTACGGGTCGCTACGTTACAGGGCTCACTATTCGTTCGGCCTCTGCTCCGCTATCGCTACACAGAGTCTGGCTCCTGACGTCGCCACCCTTCCACATCGCTGATGCGATCAAGCGAGAGGTCTATTAAAATATGCAGTCCAATAACTCTAGCGCCGTCCAATGTCATATATGCACACATTGACTTCCCCCACCCTTCCTCATATACGATTACACCACACCCCATGTCCATCCACCACCACACCAACCACAAGATGCTAAAATAACCCGAATTTTCCGATTATCTCTATTTTCCTATGTGGAATTAGGTAGATTGGGTTTGAGGGAGTAAGATTTGAAGTAAGGAAAAATGCATCAAGAGCTATACCACAATTGCTTTTGTCATAAATGGACAGTAAGAGTGGTCTGGAAGGGTTTTGTTAAAGTCACGTTTTAGATACCCATACATGCATATGAGTATTCTGTGAAGCCAAAATGAGAAAAGTGATAAGCTTACTGCATCAAAAGAAGATTCCCACCTGCATATTGATCGTAAGCCAATCTATCTTTTATCAAAAAAGATAATCCGATAGTCCCGAAATCGATCTCAATAAATTATCTTTTAAATAGCTTTAAACATATGGTAGCAACTGATCTGCAAAAGCAATTTCCGTGCATCCAATTTGTTGGTGAGGTTCAGGCCGTTCAACTGGGTATTCAGCGATGGACTATTGGCTCGCTGAATACTTAGTTATTTTTTCATCCGTTTGTTTGTTGATCATTTTGGTCGTCTTGCTGTGAAGGGATGGCATTTTATACTCTTGTTAATTCGTCCATTAATGCTTTACGCTGTCGGTATTGCTTTCTAAATAATTCGATTAACTCATTTACTTTGTCCTTGCCCCCAATTTTTTTCATTCTTCGTAAATACCTGCAAGCAGTTTGATAATGTTTTCGTCCGGTATTTTTTTCAACATAATT
>SLDF01000115.1 GCA_007125435.1 Saprospiraceae bacterium | reverse complement strand
ATCGGCTGTGAATGGTGTGCATGAGTACATTATAAAGACTTTAGCCAAAGATATTCCAGGTATTAGGAAGGTAGTGATAAAGCACTTGTAGTATTTGATCAAGACTATCTTTATTTTTATGGGAGGATTAAGCGTGGACTTTTGAAGATTTGAATGCAAATGATGTACTAATGTTTCAAACATAATTAGTTCAATTGAAAAGATTGAACGTTTAATGTACTTCTTAAAAATGGCAATTATACTCTGTGCTATTTTAATATCCTGATGTAAAAAAGAAGGTGATCCGATTGACGCTTTTATAAGATCATATACCGGAGAATATGCTGATAGAGATTGTGGAAGAGGGGCCTTACTCAAGGTAGCTTTACGCTAGAAAATGCGACGTTGAGAATAACTAAAAAGACAGAAAACTCTGCTAACTTAGTTTGTTCTCACAGTACACTCGGTAATATTTTTAGTATTGAAGGTGTCTATGATAGCGATACTACACTGACCATTCTACCGGTAGAAATAAATGGTAGAAATTTTACGGGAAGATTTACTAACTTCCGAGCCAGAAATAGAGGTCGGTGGCTGGGATTGAATGACGAGGATATTGCTTGTCGATTTCTTGGAGATTCGGTTTCGAATTTGAGCTTTAGTGCGAATTAAAAGGTGTGGTTGGCACTCTTGTCATTTTCCTGTGGCAGTCCTTCTTGCCTGCACAATCTTGCTATATCCAGCTTGATGATGCGAGTGGGTTTGATACATCTCCTTATTTATCGGAGTTGGAGGCTGCTGCTTGTGCATTGAGAGATGCCTTTCCAGAGGAGCTGCAGGATAGCTTTGCGGTGTATGATTTTGGGTTTTATTTGTACCATGATTCATATCAGGAAGGTGTACCACAAATATTTCAAGAAAAGATAGTAGAAGTAATGGTGATGTCAACTAATCACCTATTGATTGGGAGAGAGCTAAATAATGATTAAGCTTTGGTAAAGGTTTGAATTAATATAAATTAAAAGAAAAATAATGTGTATATATTCTAATGGTAACAAGATAGGGAAAACTTTGATAATCACTATGATATTCATTTCAGTTTATTCTACGACAGCTCAAAATTGCTATGTAAAACTGTTTAATAATTCAGGCTTCACAATTTCGGAAAATATTATTGAAGGAAGATCATGTGAAATTATAAATATGATACCTATATCTCATAGAGACAGTTTTATGATTTATGTTGCAGGATTATATTCTATGACCAGGTATATTTCTGAAGGAAATAGTTCATCCCTAAACGAACTTGAAGCACTTGCATCAAGTGAATCTAAGTATTACATTTTATATGTTATAGTTTTTAACCAGGAAGCTACAATACCTATGAGTATCAAGGTTTTTACAAATCTTCCTAATGTAGCACCTTTTGATTGTATGAATATATCTAATCTTGCATTGATGGACAGTCAAATTGAAGTAAATATTGGCCTCCCAAATAGTATCAACGAATACCTATCGACAGCATTGGAAAATACTATCAGTTTATTTGGTGAATTATTTAATGAGAATTGCTGTATAGTGGTATCAGATGACATTCCAGCAATTCTAAGAGGGCGCGGATTTTTTGCTTATCCTGTAAAGGTACAAAGCATTAGTACTTTTCAGTCCAATGAAAGTGGAATTCGTCAAACCGGAGTCACTCTAAACGATAAGGCAAACCTGAACATCATAATTGATGAAGAAACTTTTGATATCGGGAGTTCTTATTCTTCAGAGGTGTGGGTTCCAGAAGAATCATTCAACATCTATATTACAAAGAATGAAAATATATGTGATACTGATGAATTTGGTAATATAGAAGATTTATTTTTTAATGATGTTGTAAATCATAAAATCTGGTTTCATATTTACGAGAACCAAAGTCCATCCGAATCGGACTCATTGTATATCAAATGGGATTCATCAGAGAGTGATTATTTTGGGCTAAACTATCTACGGTATTATAGAGAAGGTCTACCAATAGAACTTGAACAGCCTGGGGATAATAAAATAGCTGAAGTAGATGTAGATGGATTTTTTAAAAGTTTGTATAATAGCAATATAAACAAAGCGGGAATTAGGGTCGCAGGGTACAATGAAATATATGTATTCAATGATCAGCCACATGACAAGAAAATGGCTTATCAAGGCGTAAATAATATGATAGATTATATAGGCTTTTATGGCACCCCCTTCGATGAAAACTGTATGCCTACACCATTCTGTTTCTTTTATGACCTTGTTTGGATCGATTCTGTTTACACATCGAAGCAGATAACATGGCAACCTTGGGGAATTAGACACTTGTATGCAGCGAAGTATTCACCACAAGATTCTATTAAAATAGAAGGTAATAAGATGGATTTTACGGCATCTACATTACATTATCCCTACAGGATGCTTGGGTGTACTGATTTAAGTAGGGATTTGAAAAATGAACAGATAAGCCATTATTATATTCGACCAGATATTAATTTACCTCTTGCCTTTAATATGTATGATTTTGGTAATTACCTTTGGGGAGGGGCCTCACGCCTATTAGGTTTTAGTGAGCGCTCAGCACTATACTGGGCCAACTGGAATGAACGAAAATCTGATAGGGGTGGAGATTCGCCTTCAGATCAGAAGGCAATTAAATGGGGGTATAGAACTTCCGGAACAATCTTAGGTAATTAGAAAAATTGTACATGAGTGATCGATTCATAAATATTTTTTCGAAATTCAGCTTCCTTTGTCTGATTCTCAGTTTTTGGCTTTCATGCGGAAAACAGAAGCACTATGAACCTGTAATAATTACAGAAGAACTTTTGTGTGAATTGCAGGATATTTTTAATGGTGTTTCCCTAGACGCAGGCAGACCCTGCCAGCAATATTTAGAAATTGAGTATTATACGTTTAGCTATTATGGTGCCCTATCGAACGACACTGTAATCAAGGATCAGGTATTACGGATGAAAGACCGATATAGGATAAAATACAATAGAGAGCAACGAACCAATAGAGAATGGTATGTTGAATTTGAAAAATACCTAGCTGAAATGGAAAAGTATGGTATAAAATGTATATCCAGCAGGAATATACTTAAAGATAGAGAGCATTTAGTAATATATGATGATATTCCATGTAAAAATTATACACAAATTCATTTTTATGCAGATCGTATATCATTGAAAGCATTTTCTATTTTTAATAAGGTTGATTTAAATGACTATGAATCGGTTTCATTTACTTTGTTTCCCTTTATCAAAGATACAGTCAGAATTGAAGAAATTCGATTACCAGGAACCTATTGGACTTATGAACTATACAAAAAACAAGATAAGAGAAAAAAATAAAAACAAATACTCTAGATGAAGCAGTTTACTGTTGATTATCTTTACGAAATCGGGCTAGAGTCAGCACAACGGAGCCTGATTCTACCCTACAGCCGTTATTTAGGTAGTAAAATTTAATTAGGTAAACCTGTCATGAAGGACGAGAATTGTATACCATTAGCGATGGGTCATTTTATAGGAGAGGTATGGTTAGATTCAGTTTATACATCAAAAGAGATTAAATGGCTGCCATGGGGAGCTCGTCATCTTTATGCTGCAAGGTATTCAGCGCAGGATAATACAATAATCGAAGGCAATAAAATGGATTTTACTGCATCTACCTTGCATATTCTTTATCGAACAGTATTAGGATGTGGCTTCTTGAGTAATCAATTGGAGAGAGAGTTCTTTAGTATTTTTTATATCAGACCTAATATAAATTTACACATTGCTTTCAATATGTATGATTTTGGTAATTACCTTTGGGGGGGCTACGAAAATATTAGGTTTTAGAGAGCAGGATGCACTCTATTGGGCCAATTGGAATGAAAGAAACACTGATAGTGGAGGAGACTCACCTGCTGACCAGAGGGCAATTAAATGGGGTCATAGAACTGCCGGAACGATCTTAGGAAATTAGAATAATTGACTATGTGTGACAGTTTCATAAGTAATCTTTCGAAGTACTGTAGCTTTTGGCTGATGCTTTGTTTTTGGATTTCCTGCGAAAAACAGAAACACTATGAGCCTGTAATAATTACAGAAGAACTGTTGTGTGAGTTACAGGAGAAATTTAACTTAATCTCGATTGGTCCTGGCAGACCCTGCCAGCAATTCGTAGAAATTGAGTATTACTGGTTTCGATATTATGGTGGCCAATCAGACAGTAATGTGTCTAAAGATCAAGTACTTAGAGTGAGAGACCGATATAGGATAAAATACAATAAAGAGCAACGAACTAATAGAGAATGGTATGTTGAATTTGAAAAATACCTTTTTGAAATGGAAACGTATGGAATAAAATGTATATTCATTTTCGATTTAAATCCAGAAAACGATGACAGGTTTGTATTTCATGATATGCCATGTGTAAAATACGCACACATAGATTTTTATGCAGACAGGATATCGCTCAGTGCCTATCCGACATTAGACACGATTGATCTCAGTCAGTATGAATCAGTAAGATTTTCTACCCACCCTTTCATCAAAGATACAGCTAAAAGTATTAATAGATTACCTGGCACTTTTTGGGGTTATGATTTTGTTAAAAAACCGGACAAGAACAAGAAGTAAATCAACTATTTACTCCTTCAATTGCTTTATAAGCAATTCATTGTCAAAGATATACCGACGAAGAGAGTATAAACATTTTAAATATGCTCATATGATATCTCAAAAAGGTAGTGCACCTGTTCATTTTATCTTTTATTTCAGGACCATCGAATACTGGGAAAACGTTCATTTTCCAATGCATAAATTATATGTTGGGAAGCTCTAGGATACCTAAAAAGATAAATGAGGTTAGACCTTACTCTAGCATATATTTAGAAATCACTTCACACGATGAAATAACCTATACACTAAAAAGTGATTTGAAGGGGGGAGATTTTCACCTTTATCAAAACAAAATTGATGAAATTATATTTGGCCAAAATTATGAGATCTTATCAAGAAGACATAATCCAAATAGTGAAGAAACAGTATCAGCATTTTTGCTAAAACTAAACAATACTTATCCTAAAAAGATAAGAACAAATGCAAAAGGAAAAACAAGGCAAATATCATACAGAGATATTGTTAGATTTCTTTTGATTAATGAGGAGAGGATAATTACTGAAGATTCTTTAATAGAAAGTCATTACACAAAAGCAACTGAGGAAAAAAATGTATTAAAATATATTACCTCAGGTCAAGATGATAGTGATATTATTGCT
>SLDF01000375.1 GCA_007125435.1 Saprospiraceae bacterium | reverse complement strand
TTTAATTTATACTTCCTTGTTCATCAGTCACGTAGCTAAGGCTATGTTCCTTCTTCACAAGTCGTCTAAATCAAAATTCTCTATGCTCCAGCTCACTTCAGGAATTATTAGAGGTAGCCTAGAGTATATCTGTTTTGCCTAGAACAAGGTGAGCGTGTCAAAACTGTCAGCTTGCCCTCCGCTATGGAAAGTGCTTTTCTATGGATTTTATGACAGATATCACGGACTCATATATGAAAAAAATCGATAAAAAAGTTAATTTTGCTATCATTCATTGAATTATAAAAATCAGATAAAATATGGATAATCACAACAATCATAGTGAGGCCTCATACAAAATGAACACGTCCGGAAAGTGTCCATTTACAGGAGGCACATTAAGTAAAGCAGCAGGAGGAGGCCCTCGTAATAGAGACTGGTGGCCAAACTCATTAAATTTAAATATTTTAAGACAGCACTCTTCGAAGTCTAATCCTATGGAAGAGGATTTTGACTATGCAGAGGCATTTAAGAGTCTTGACCTCGAGGCTGTCAAAAAAGATCTTGCTGAACTAATGACCGACTCTCAAGACTGGTGGCCTGCCGACTATGGTCACTACGGCCCTTTCTTTATCCGTATGGCCTGGCACAGTGCAGGTACGTACAGGATTCAGGATGGTAGAGGTGGTGCCGGATCTGGTACACAGCGCTTCGCACCATTGAACAGTTGGCCTGATAATGCAAATCTTGACAAAGCGCGTTTACTACTATGGCCGATCAAGCAAAAGTACGGCAAGAAAATCTCCTGGGCAGATCTCATGATACTGGCAGGAAATGTCGCTCTGGAGACCATGGATTTCAAAACCTTTGGTTTTGCCGGAGGGCGCGAAGATGTCTGGGAGCCCGAAGAAGATATCTATTGGGGGCCGGAAGCTGAGTGGCTAGGCGATAAAAGATATAAAGGCGATAGAGAATTGGAAAACCCGCTTGGTGCAGTACAGATGGGACTCATCTACGTGAATCCAGAGGGACCTAACGGCAATCCTGACCCAATAGCAGCTGCTAAAGACATTCGTGAAACATTTGGCCGTATGGCAATGAACGATGAAGAGACAGTGGCATTGATTGCAGGTGGTCACACCTTTGGAAAGACCCACGGTGCTGCGGATCCCGACAAATATGTAGGACCCGAGCCGGCCGGTGCAGACATAGAAGAGCAAGGTCTTGGATGGAGAAATAAATACGGTTCAGGGCACTCAGAGAACACTATTACAAGTGGGCTGGAAGGTGCATGGACTAAGACACCGACCAAGTGGAGCAATGATTACTTCGAGCACTTATTCGCTTATGAATGGGAGCTTACTAAAAGTCCTGCCGGTGCATACCAGTGGAAGCCAAAAGGTGGTGAAGGTGAAGGCCTCATCCCGGATGCACACGATCCGAGTAAGAAGCATGCGCCTTTTATGCTGACAACTGATCTATCCCTGCGCATGGATCCTGCGTATGAGAAAATCTCCAGAAGATTCTATGAAAACCCTGATGAGTTTGCTGATGCTTTTGCAAGAGCATGGTACAAATTAACACATAGGGATATGGGGCCGATTTCGAGATACTTAGGGCCCGAGGTGCCTTCTGAGACATTAATATGGCAAGATCCGATACCTGCTGTAGATTATGACATCATAGATGGCAATGACATAGCACAGCTCAAGAAAGAAATATTGGGTTCTGGTTTGTCCGTGTCACAGTTAGTCGTCACAGCATGGGCCTCAGCTTCTACCTTTAGAAACTCAGATAAAAGAGGAGGTGCTAATGGGGGCCGCATACGTCTGGCACCTCAAAAGTTTTGGGAAGTGAATAACCCGGCGCAGTTGGCAAGAGTTCTAGGCACACTCGAAGATATTCAGACGAATTTTAATGAAGCTCAATCAGGTAACAAGAAAGTGTCCATTGCCGACCTAATCGTACTAGGAGGCTGTGCCGCAATAGAGAAAGCAGCTAAAGATGCCGGCTATGATATTGTAGTGCCATTCAATCCGGGCAGAGCAGATGCCACAGAAGAGGATACAGATGTAGAGTCATTCGCCGCTTTGGAGCCGACAGCAGATGGCTTTAGGAACTATATGAAGAGAGGACATCAGGTATCTGCAGAAGAGATGTTAGTAGACAAAGCGCAATTATTGGACCTGACTGCACCTGAAATGACTGCATTGGTAGGTGGTATGCGTGTACTAAATGCAAACTACGACCATTCTAATCACGGTGCTTTTACAGATAAGCCGGGTGTCCTGACCAATGATTTCTTTGTCAACTTACTTGACATGTCAACCACGTGGAAGGCCACTTCTGATGACAAAGTAGCATTCGAAGGGCGTGATCGCAAATCTGGAGAAGTCAAGTGGACAGGTACCAGAGCTGACTTGATTTTTGGTTCTAATTCAGAACTGAGAGCATTGGCGGAAGTGTATGCATGTGATGATGCTAAAGAAAAGTTTGTCAAAGACTTTGTCCATGCATGGAGCAAGGTCATGAATCTTGATAGATTTTAATCTGAGCTAAGCGTTACCCGAATTATGCACTAGAAATTCGTAATGAGGGTCAAAAAAGTAAAAGGCAATCTGGTTTCAGGTTGCCTTTTTGCTTTTTATAGCATTGGTTTGCGGTGTAGTAGGGGAATGTCTATTGTATGAGTTTCACTAAGTTGGAATCACTGACTATAAGCTAAATCTTCAATATGAAAAATGTACCTACAATTTGGCTCCGGTAATATAATTTACCAATTGATTAACTAAAGCAAGCGTGATTTTGGATTTTTGCAAGATTGTCAAATGGGTGTAGTTTAAAAAGTCGTTTTTCCTGGTCATGCATCAGCGCTGTGGAGTGGGTGGCGAAGCGAATGCGGAGCCAGACTCGATGTAGCCTTAGCGAAATCGAGGCCGAGCGAACAGCGAGCCCCGAAACATAGCGACGCGACGACGACAGGAGGAGGGTGATGCCCAAAGCGAAAAGTTGAAATATGCGACATCACACATAAAGCTCTATTGTATAATACAACCAAAACACCGATATTAGCGAGACAAAGATAAAAGAAAATGCTCCTAAGGTTTAAGTTCCTGATATACGTTACGATTTTAGTATCACTTACTACCAGTTTGTATGCACAGGGTGAGTACACTTCATGGATAGTGGGAGATACTTCAGATGCTGTAGTAGAAGGTTTTCAGCCCGGGCTGGTTTTGGCCGGTGGAGCCGGTGATAATGATCAGGCTATGCAGTGGATGCTGGAGAGAGCAGCAGGGGGTGATGTGTTGGTACTGCGTGCATCAGGCTCAGACGGGTACAACAATTATTTTTTCAGCCAATTAGGCGTAGCTGTTAATTCTGTAGAGACGATCAGATTTGATGGGCCCGGCGCAGCTTTTGATGACTATGTGCTCAGGAGGATTGAAGAGGCAGAGGTGTTATTTCTTGCCGGTGGAGACCAATACGTATATTACCAGTATTGGCAAGGCACGCCGGTAGCGGATAAGATTAACGACTTGATCAATGTAAAGCAAGTCACCGTCGGCGGTACAAGTGCGGGTATGATGGTCCTATCTGATGCCTACTATGCGCCATCTGCCAGCGGTGTGACATCCGGCCAGGCCTTGAACAATCCTTTCCACCCTAACATGAATATCATAGGTAAGGGAGATTTTATACAAGCGCCGTTACTGGCCAATACCATTACAGATACACACTTTGACCAGAGAAACAGAGCAGGTCGGATAATGACGTTTTTGGCGAGGCTGGTCCAGCAGGAAGCCACCGTACAATATGGCATTGCCTCTAACGAGTTCGTAGCAGTATGTGTCGACGAAGAAGGGATAGCACGCGTCTTTGGCGAATATCCCTCCTTTCAGGAAGATGTCGCGTACTTTTTACAAGCTGACTGTCTAGAGCCTTTTATGCCGGAGGTTTGCGAACCGGACACACCTCTTCACTGGTATCTAGATGGCTATGCCGTATGGGCCATGGTGATACCCGGAAACATCAATGGAGAATTCACATTTGATCTCAATGACTTCAAGACACACACAGGTGGTAGCTGGGAACGATGGTATGTAGAAAATGGCCAATTGACACAGATGCCTACCGGCGAGATGCCGGTTTGTACCTTTCTATCAGGCTATTTAAAGTCATTTGAGGTTGCCGCAGTTAAGCATAATATTGTTCACGCCACCTGGCTATTTGACCCGGAGAGCCAGTACGATGCGTTGGTATTAGAGTATAGCCATGATGGTCACCGATGGCTCTCAGCAGAGACAATGGATTTTGACATTGAGCTTTTTAAACACCCATATACATACAAGCATCATGTCCAAGCTGTAGATGGTGACCTATACTATAGGTTGAAAATGAAAGGAGAAGATGGACAAGTCGATATGTCGCCCATTAGACATCTCTCTGTATCCCATGACCAGTCAAGTCTAAAAATCTTTCCAAATCCTACACAATCACATATCTCTGTGGAGCTACCAGACGGTATATCTCGCGACATCATCACTATATACAATATGATGGGTAAGCTGATGACTTCCTATCATATTACGGATTCCTCCTTGATAGAGCTGGATATTTCTCACCTCGCACCGGGTACGTACATCATAAGAAGCACACACGCCACACCGTCGAGACTCATCGTTTTATCTCCTTGATGATGATGTGATATTTTCATTTTGTCGCTTTGGGCATCACCCTCCTCTTCGTTCCGGGTCGCTATGTTTCGGGGCTCGCTATTCGCTCGGCCTCGATTTCGCTAAGGCTACATCGAGTCTGGCTCCGCATTCGCTTCGCCACCCACTCCACAGCGCTGATGCAAGAGGGAGTAATAACGATATTTTGAAGCGCACCCTAAACATGAACGTGAATTATTATTTTATATTTAATTCAAAATATTCTTGTCCTATTAAAAAAAATGAGCGTAACTTTATTTCCGTTATACATACTCAAATAAAATATTAATGACATGAAACCCCTATCCCTTTTCATAAAATTGTTTTCAAAAAGTAGTTTTAAACTTCAGGCACCTTATACCATTAGCGGTTTATACGTTATGAATGAAAGTGGAGGTATTAATATTTACAGTGCCACTCCCTATCATATATCTACTCTGGAGATAATAAGACAATTGCCGGATAGACGGTATATGTCCAATCTGCGCATGTGGTCAGCACCATTTACAAGAGAAGCTATTTGCATTCTAGAAAAATTAGAACTACCATCCTGCGTTTACAAAAGACTATATGCATTGAAGGAGATGCCCCACTC
>SLDF01000419.1 GCA_007125435.1 Saprospiraceae bacterium | reverse complement strand
GGGTCGATATGCACCACGCGTATAGTAGCAGGTGTTGGTGTACCTCAGCTGACAGCTATCTACAATGCCAAAAATGCAATCAGGAAAACTGGTGTGCCCGTCGTAGGCGACGGTGGTATACGCTACACCGGAGATATTGCTAAAGCAATAGCTGCCGGAGCGGACTCTATCATGGCCGGTGGATTATTTGCCGGTGTGGATGAAGCACCCGGAGAGACCATAATATTAGATGGCCGTAAGTTTAAAGTCTATCGTGGAATGGGATCTCTTGGTTCGATGAAGAGAGGATCCAAAGACAGATATTTTCAAGATGTAGAGGATGATATCAAAAAGCTGGTTCCGGAAGGTATCGAAGGCCGAGTGCCTTATAAAGGCCTACTGCGTGAAGTCATGCTTCAATATACCGGTGGGCTGAGAGCCAGTATGGGCTATTGCGGTGCTGCCGATATTCAGACACTTCAGGGCGCTAAGTTTGTCAAGATGACAGCAGCAGGGGTGACAGAGTCTCATCCGCATCACATCACTATCACTAAAGAAGCACCAAATTACAGCAGAAGATAGTAGGCTGTAACAATAGAAAGTGCCTATGACCTTACTTCCGGCTTCCTTTTATCAGCACAATGACGTTGTCAGGATAGCTCGGGAGCTTTTGGGGAAACACATAATTGTACATGCAGAAGGTTACAGCACTGGGGCGATCATTGTGGAGACTGAAGCCTACAAAGGCCCTGAGGATAAGGCATGTCACGCTTACAACAATAAATATACTGAGCGAACAAAAACGATGTTTTTGCCGGGTGGGTATACATATGTGTACCTATGTTATGGAATACATCGTCTATTCAATGTGGTTACCGGAGATGAGGGCTGTCCACACGCTGTATTGATCAGAGCGGTAGAGCCAATCAAGGGTATAGAAATCATGCAAACCAGACGTGGTTTCTCAGCTGTAAAGCCTGCTTTGACGGCCGGTCCGGGAAGGTGGACGCAGGCTATGGGCATTGATCTACACCACAACAGTATATTGTGTTATGAACATAACAGCCCAATAACTATTAAAGATGCACATGTAAAAATAAATAAATCCTCTATATTAGCCAGTCCTCGCGTTGGCATCAACTATGCAGAAGAATGGATAGATGTGCCATGGAGATTTAGATTGGCCACTTCAAATTGGACGAGTAAATGATTATACATATGAAGAAGATATTATCCTTATTGATATTGCTGGGCGCTTTAAGCATGCTGACTACAATTGACTTGCACGCTCAGGCTTACTGGATAAATAAAGATACCATCTACGAGCCGGTATTTACGACAGTTTCATTTTATCCGACCACCGATCGGCTCGGTTATCCCATCATCAGGCTGCGCTCAGGTGAACGACTTTCATTAGAGTTTGATGATATGACCGGTGGCTTTAAGGAGCTACTGTACACTGTGACACATTGCGATGCCAACTGGATGCCCTCTAGACTAGAGAAGGTAGAGTATATTGACGGCTTTGAAGAAGAAAGGCTAAGAGATTTTGAATACTCTATTGCTACTTTTGACGAATATACCCATTACAGACTTAAGTGGCCCAATGAAAACATGGATGTCAGAGTATCGGGTAACTACCTGTTACACGTTTATATGGATAATGATGAACAGACGCCGATTCTGACCAGACGTTTTGTCGTGACTGAAAATACATTCAAGGTATTAGCAACTTTAAAGCGAACCACAGACGTGAGAAAGCTCAATACCCATCAAGAGTTCGATGTACTGGTTAATCAGAAGGATACAAGGGTTGTCAATGCACTTAATGAAGTCAATATTACTATTTTGCAAAACGGTCGATGGGACAATGCCATTTACAATCTTGCTCCTCAGTCTGTAAGAGGGGAGGATATGTATTTTGATTACCTGGATAGAATCGTATTTCCCGGAGGTAAGCAATTCAGATATCTAGACCTTAGGAGTGTGATGTTCAAGACGGAGAGAGTACAAGAAATACAAACATTCGAAGATGGTATTGACATCATCGTGCGTGAGGATGTAAATCGGCGTAATCAGAAATACCTCAATTATCCCGACGCCAATGGACGCTTTGTCGTAGGTAATCAGGATAGGATGCAACTAGATCCGGAGACAACGTCTCAATACGTATTGGCCCACTTCACATTGGACCAAAGATATTTACCGGATCGAGACATATACCTCATGGGACTTCTGTCTGACTGGCGCATACAGCCCAGGTTCAAAATGGAATACAATCCGAAAACTGAAAAGTATGAAGGTGCAGTGATGCTTAAGCAAGGGTACTATGACTACAAGTACGTGACCACTGAGGATGGCTATACCTTTGATCATTCGTATATTGAAGGCAATTGGGGAGAGACGGAGAATGATTACATCGTGATTGTTTACTGGAGACCATTTGGGGAGCGCTTCGATCGCGTCGCTGTAGTGAAGACATTTAATTCTCTGGACTGGTAATAAAGGCTCAGCTCTGATCTGCTTTTCGCATTAATAGCTGATGGAGCTGTTCACTCTGCGCTTTTCTGGAGTACCATTCGATGGATAGCTCTTCTTGATTGTGAGGTGGCTTTTGATTGTTCATTATTTCTTTCAGGTGTTGGCGCATGGCTTCATCATCGTCAAATGCCGCAAAATATCCCAGAGGATGTTTTGACACTATATCGGCCATGTCGGTATCCTCACGTCCAATCAATAATAATGGCTGCCCTGAAGCCATGTATTCAAAGCACTTAGCCGGAATCCTGCCTTTTATGTTTTTAGGAGCTTGATTTTGTATGAGGAGTAAGACATTGGCTTCTTGAGATAGCGCTACAGCTGATTGATGAGCTACAAAACCATGATCTACCAAATGGACATATGGTGAAGTAAAGACCTTTTTCATTTCCTCATGAACCAATGGATCTAGAATTCCTGCCCATTCCAGCTGGCAGTGTCTCTTATTGGTATCTGCTACCTCATTCAAGGCTTTGAAAAATGCCGGTACACTGCGGTCTTGCCCCCATGTGCCCAGATGTATAACCCTAAACGCTGAAGACGCCTTTTTTTCTATCCTTCTTTTATAATCTCTATGGTCATACCCATTAAAGATGACTGCGGTTTCCACTGCACCTTTTTTTTCGAATAGACGAGCCCATGATGGCGATACAGTAAGCACAGTATGCGCTTTACTGAGGACGTCATGTTCCAGTTGTTCATGTTTTTTTAGCGCAGCTTTTGTGAGGTTCAGGTGGTCAAAGAACTCAATCTCCATCCATGGATCGCGGAAATCTGCTATCCATCTGATAGTTGGCCATGTCGCTCTGAGGCGCAGACCTGACAGGTGTGTACTGTGTGGAGGACCTGTAGTGATGACGTAGTCAAAGTCTGATGAGCCCCATTGCTTTATCGCGTATATTCCGGCAGCCTTAGCCCAGCCAACTCTCGCGTCCGGTATGAATAGATTGCTCCTTATCCACATGATGGCCCTGGTCATCCATCCGGGTTTATGATCGGGATTGTTGATCATATTATCGAGGTTTTCACTTGTATTGGATTGGCCTGTGATTGAGCGCAGTCGCTTGAGCCATAGGCGTGGTTCCATCCCACTTACTTTGTGGATCTTGATGTTTGGATGGACTTTTGACTGGAGTTTACTATCCAGGTAAGGGTAGTCGGGGTTGCCGGTAGTGATGACCTCTATTGCCCAGCCCATATTGGCGAGGTAATAGCTCATGGACAGCCATCGCTGCACAGCTACACCTCCGGCTGGAGGCCAGTAATATGTCAAGAGTAATATTCGTCCGGGCTTATTCATTGTCGCCGGTTCTACAGGCTTTTTGTTCTGCCGCCGTCTACCGGTACATTGATACCATTGACATAGGATGCAGCCGGGCTAGCCAGGAATGCAATCACAGCGCCGAGTTCTGCGGGGTCAGCAAACCTACCCATAGGTACAGCGCTTTTCATTTCCTTTTCGATGACAGCAGGGGCTACGTCGCGCGCTTTTGCTTTAGCATCGATCAGTGATCTCAGTCGGTCCGTATCTGTAAATCCCGGCAGCACATTATTGACAGTGATGCCATCCGCACCTACCTCTGTCGCCAGTGTTTTTGCCCAGTTGCCCATAGCGCCTCGGATGGTATTCGATACACCTAGTCCGGCGATCGGCTCCTTGACACTGGTCGATATGACATTGATGATCCTACCGTAGTCATCAGCCTTCATGCCCGGCAGTAGGAGCGTAGTCAGGATTTGACTGGCTATGATGTGTTTAGAGAATGCATCGGCAAACTCCTCGGGATTGGCCTCGGTGATGGCGCCGCCTTTTGGTCCTCCGGTATTATTGATCAGTATGTGGAATTTCTGAGCTGACAATAAGCCCACTATTTTCTTCCTGACCACACTGAGATCACCAAAGTCCGCCACTTGAAACTGATGCTTCTGCCCCTTAGATTTATCCAGATCATTGAGACTCTTAGCCAGTTGCTCTGCACCCCTTGCCATGATGGTCACATTGGCACCACACTCGGCAAGCGCTTGAGCCGCTGCTTTCCCTATACCTCGACTGCCACCACATACCAGCGCATTTTTATTCGTCAGATCTATATTCATCGTTTACCTTTTTTCAGTTTCGACAAATATAAAGAAAGAATCCATCCCCGCCCCAGTTTTAGGGTCATTCTTATGCTCGCGGCATCAAAGATCGCTCAGTATTGTACATCCTCTTGTCCTCAGTATTGCGAGTTTAATCTTCAGATCTGGCCATCTGATTTTTTGGGGCTATCCCGACGAGCCTCATAGCTTCGGCTGTCGGGTCGGGCTATCCGCTCATACGCGCCCCCGTCCCTATGGGTATCTACTACTGATGGTGATCGGCTTCCGTCGGTCGCCGCCACATCAGTGCAGATACATCCATATGGAGAGGGCTTGTATCCGCTACTATCCCTTAGCCGCTTGAAGTAGATTCATAGATAGGTGCCTTGTAATCTTTGATATGAGTTGACGTAAAGAGAATCTTGATGCAGACGATACGTGCAAAAAGGCGTAAACTGCCTATCAAAGGGGATAGAAACTATGAGGCAAGTCGAAACTATTAAAAAAGGTCTGTTTTAATGTTTAAACGCTTCATTTGCGGTGAAATTCTAAATAATGTTTTTGTCTAGTCATGCATCAGCGATGTGTAGTGGGTCAAGAGCGTATGCGAGTGAGTCCGCAGGACCGAGCGAATAGCGAGTCCCTTAATGAGTCTGAAAATAGCCGTCGTATGGTCTAAGTCGTAGCTATTTTGAGTGAGATCGAAGAATAAAAAATACGCGCATAGCCAAAGCTACGTAAGTATTTTT
>SLDF01000212.1 GCA_007125435.1 Saprospiraceae bacterium | reverse complement strand
TTACTATAGATTGAAAATGGCAGACAACAATGGTGACTTTACCTATTCACCTATCAAATCAGTTCGATTCCCGGACACAGAATGGAAGGTCTACCCCAATCCATCCAATAACTTTATCACATTAGAAAATCAAGGGCGTGTGCCATCAATGATCGTACTTCGAGATAGCCGGGGACGCACGGTGTCATCGGCCTATCAAACCAATAGGGTAGAAGTGATGGATTTAAAGCCGGGTGTCTACATAGCCAATATTGTTGATGGCAATAACCACTCGTTTACTAAGGTTATTATTTATTAATACAGCGCACCAATTAAGGAAAGCAATAAAAAAAGCCACTTACATCTCTGTAAGTGGCTTTTTTATTGGCTTGTATCGAGATTAATACCTGTAATACTCTGGTTTGAAAGGCCCCTTTGGTTCTACACCTATATATTCGGCCTGGTCTTGACTCAATTCGTCAAGCTCTACGCCGATCTTAGCCAGATGCAGTCGTGCCACCTCCTCATCGAGATGCTTAGGCAACATGTACACTTCATTTTTATAATTATCGCCATTGCTCCATAATTCCATTTGGGCCAATACCTGATTGGTAAATGAATTGGACATGACAAATGATGGGTGACCTGTAGCACAGCCCAGATTGACCAGCCTGCCTTCTGCCAGTATGATGACATCGTTGCCGTCAATGGTGTACTTATCCACCTGGGGCTTGATCTCCACTCTGGTGTCTCCATAAGCGTTATTGATCCATGCCATATCTATTTCATTGTCAAAGTGACCTATATTAGCTACTATGGTCTTATCTTTCATCAATCTGAAATGCTGCTCGGTCAATATGTCTTTATTACCGGTTGCCGTGACGACGATATTGGCCTCTGGAATAGCATTGACCATTTTCTTAACCTCAAAACCGTCCATGGCTGCTTGCAATGCACAGATTGGGTCGATTTCTGTGACTATGACTCTGGCGCCGGCTCCTCTCAATGAAGCTGCTGAACCTTTACCTACATCGCCATACCCTGCTACGACTGCCACTTTACCTGCCATCATGATGTCAGTAGCTCTTCTTATAGCATCTACACAAGATTCGCGACAGCCATATTTGTTGTCAAATTTAGACTTAGTCACAGAGTCATTGATGTTGATAGCCGGCATCGGCAAAGTACCCTTGCGCATGCGCTCATATAATCTGTGTACACCCGTTGTCGTCTCTTCAGAGATGCCTCCAATATCTTTGGTCAACTCAGGATAGTGGTCTAATACCATATTGGTCAGGTCTCCACCATCATCTAATATCATATTCAAAGGCTTACCGTCAGGGAAAGCAAATAATGTCTGCTCTATACACCAGTCAAACTCTTCAGCCGTCATGCCTTTCCAGGCAAACACCGGGATGCCCGCCTTGGCTATAGCAGCCGCTGCGTGATCTTGTGTCGAAAATATATTACAAGAAGACCATGTCACTTCAGCACCTAGCTCTACCAAGGTCTCTATCAAGACAGCTGTCTGGATAGTCATATGTAGACAACCGGCAATTCTAGCGCCTTTTAGAGGCTTGGTCTTACCATATCTTTCTCTTAATGTCATCAAGCCCGGCATCTCCGCCTCGGCTAATTCAATTTCTAATCGACCCCAGTCCGCCAGACTGATGTCTTTGACCTTGTATTTTAATTTTTGATCTGTGTTTTGCATATATTAAATTTATTTGAAATGTATGATTGAGGCTGCAAAGATAAGTATTTTAATTGGTTTAACATCAGTCCATTAAGAAGGTTTTCATGGGAAGCTAAAAGCTGATTTATTACAGAGGTTGGACCAAATGTAGTGATGGACTGCTAAGATTAGTCTATGTAAAACAGATCAGATGTAATTTTGTCAGCTAGTAGTTTACCTGCTCTCGACAGCTGATAACCATCAGCGCTCTCTATGACCTTTTCATTATCAATGTATGGTTTTACTTCCTGTAGAAAGTGCTTGCTAAATACCTCGCTTAGTCCCTCTAGATCAGCCTTATTCATGCCCCACATGGTCCGCATACGGCAGAGCACCATCTCATTATAGCGATCGGCGTCTGACAGATATTCTGTCTCGATGGCTAATTGGCGGCTCTGCATACTTTTGATGTACTTGGGGTTGTTGGCCACATTCCACTGCCGGTGCTGACCGTCATAGCTATGCGCTGACGGACCAAGGCCTAGATAAGGCTTGCCAAACCAGTAAGATGTATTGTGCCTGGCATATTGTTTATCTTTAGCAAAGTTTGATATCTCATAATGTTCATACCCATTGTGTTCGCTCATGGTTTGTAAGGTCTGAAACTGGTCAGCGACTAGTGCCTCATCCGGTGGATCAGATTTGCCCGTCTTGATTTGGTGGTGAAGAGCTGTTTTGGGCTCTACGGTCAATGCATAGCAAGACAAGTGCGGAATATCATACTGAAAGAGATTGTTCAGGTTGTCTTCCCATTCGGCACTCGTGAGTCCCGGTACGCCATAGATTAAGTCAACAGTGAGCTGGTCAAAACCCATTTTATAGGCGTCTTCTATGCACTTATGTGCTTCTTCTGATGTGTGTGCCCTATTCATATATTGCAGGTCTCTTTCTATAAATGATTGTATCCCTATACTGAGACGGTTGATGGGGCTATCTGCCAGAGATTTTAGCTTTTCTGGTGTCAGGTCATCGGGATTGGCTTCTAAGGTAGACTCCTTGACGTTGCTCAGGTCAAAGTACATGCTTAGCGCGTCATAGATACGTGAAAGTTCAAGTCCGCTCAATAGCGATGGTGTACCACCCCCAAAGTAAATGGTATCTACAGCTTGCCATGGCCAATTTGGTGCCCTCAGGTGGATCTCGCGAATTATAGCTTCCACCATGTCATCCTTTAATCGCAAGGAAGTAGAAAAGTGAAAATTGCAATAGCTACAGGCCTGCTTACAAAAGGGAACATGAATATAGATACCGGTCATGAGAAAGGTGGATTTGATTTGTACAACATAGCAATGCAATACTTGGTTTTATCAAACTCTTGTAAGCCTCAACTCGACAGTATGGTTGCATTGAGGGCTATTGTACATTGGGCTTACCTTGAAACATGTCTTTTTCGAAGTCCTCCACCAATGGACATTGGCGAATAAAGGCATGGTGGATCAATGAGTCCAGTATTGTTCTATCGTCCGGGTCGGGGAAATAGGTTTGCCACAGCTCCATTTGCAAGCTTTTGATACTATCTGCCATAGTCTTTGTTCGCTGATACATGTCATCCTTGTCTGCCTCGACCTCTATCATGTACTGCTCCAGAAAATCTTTTTCATCTTCTGAAACCTGCCCTGATAATAATCGGTCTTCCCTGAATCTAATGGTATCTGCCAACGCTATGCGCTCTCTTTTCAGCGCTCTTGCCTGGCATTGCAGGTCAGCGAGGTGTTCTACAGCTTCTGCAGGTACGTCATATGGTTTTTTGTCGCCTTGACAAGACAGCATGATCATGCAGATGACCATATATAGTAGCGCATGTGATACTTGCGTCATATATGCATTGATTATTGACCAAATTCAGACTTCGGCCATGATAATCTTCTATTCACGGCATCACCTATGGCATATCCAATGCTCAGTCCCAGTTGATTGTCAAAGTCATAGTGTATACCCCCATAAAGCCTTGAATTAGCGCACTCTCTGGCTACCTCATCAAATGATCTAAACGATCTTACCCCATGTCCATGTCTCAGGCCTGTGCGATCTGTAAACTTATAAAGACCATCACCTCTGGTAAACATCGCAGTAAATACTCTAGAACCGGCAGCCGCCTCAGAGGCATGACCTGAGGTGTATGCAGGGAATGGAGGCGTACCTATAAGTGTATTAAAGTTCGGATCTATATGTTCTTTTATGTAAGATACTGGTCTGATGAGGAAGTAGTCATATTTGCTTTTCCAGCAAGCGATGAATACGTCACTCTCAGCAATTCCCAGCTTTGCATAGCCAAGAGCAGCCATAGCCAGGTTGGCATTATGTTCCTCCAGCAGCTGGGTCATGATATTAAAGGTGTGGCCTGCAGGAGTGCAAGTCTCGAACGGGTCATCTGCCCAAAATTCAGCGATAACTCTTTGCTCATTGGTGTGGTTTGACACGACCTCATACACTTCCATTGCAGCTTTATAGAATTCACTATTAGGGTCTGTAGAATATACTGCATGATTGCCCGGCTGACACTCTATTACAACATTAGGTCCTAAAAACGGTCTGTTTTTGTCCCATCGTGGAGACAAAGGGTTTGGAGCATTTCCTGTAGGTATCCATGCACCAGTAATATTTGGCCAGGTATATGGATTCTCATTTTCAAATGGATCAAGATATGCTAAGTGCCCGCCATCAGTTCTCGAGTAGTCAAATATAGCCTGTGATACATCCCTGCCAAAACGCTCTGATAACCGTATGGTTTCTTCGGACTTACCCGCCGAAAACGAAGTCTTCCATTTTCTCTCCAGATCCTCTATAGCCATGGTATTCATTTGCGTGATGTTCACGGCATACAGTCTTCTCATAATATCAGCCATCGCGGCATTGGCGACGATACCCCAGTCATATTCTATCTCACTTATTCTAGCTTCAGGTAGCATATCTGGGGACAATTCTGCCAGTTGTCCCGCCAGTCTTGGTGCACCCGGCCATCCTTGTACTACGGATTCATAGAGAGTGATCCCTGAGTAGCCCAGCGCACGAGCTGCTTGTGTCGGAAAGAACCCGGGCGTCTCCTTGATGATTTTGCATTGCAAGTCATACCATTCGCGGACGAATGTGCCATCCACAGCCTCCGGGCTTTGTTGTTTGATTACATCGACCTCATCTCTTCTACATGATGTCACGACTAACATCAACCCCAAAAACGTAAACAGTAAAATCTTTTTCATATCACAGCACTTTAAGCCAGTTTATTTGTCGCTGTAAAATTAACATTTTTCACCTATTCTATTGACTGTGACGGTAGTAAAATAGTGAGCAGTCTTGTTTCATGAGTAAATTGGTCGTTTTTACATGTGACCGTCAGTAGTTATTTACCTATGTATCGAATCTTAGGATGTTTTTGGCGTGCCCCCTTACTGTCGTGCGGGGTCGGGCTATACGTTTGTATTCCTGACTGTCTCATGGGCAGTCACTATGTATCTGGTGGCTTCCTCAGGTCGCCACCATATACATGTTCCTGCTTACCATTCGTCAGCCACTCATATCACTTCTATCCCTCACGCAGAAGAGAGCATTCAGCTGCAAGCTTCAAGCTACAAGCTGCTAATTAGTTGTATTATGTTTGCGCCTGCATTCGGCATTCGCCTCATTCCGGCTGTT
>SLDF01000229.1 GCA_007125435.1 Saprospiraceae bacterium | reverse complement strand
AGTCACAGCTATTTTGAGTAAGATCGAAGAATAAAAAATACGCGCATAGCCTAAGCTACGTAAGTATTTTTTTTCGAAGAGATTGCTCAAAAGAGCAAGACTTGGGGTCATTAAGATGGCTGTTTTCAGACTCTCAATAGCGACCCGACGACGACAGGAGGAGGGTGATGCCCACAGCAACAAAACTATCTACAACCAATCACACGCATAAGTTGCAACAAATACCATCTTTACAGAATATATAAAGGCATAATTGATATTTTTTAGTGCTATTACTTGCCATTTCGCCAATAAAACAGTAATATTAACCTCCGAACCCAGAGAGACAACATTCCTTCGCAGCGGCTTTGTGCATTTGCTAGTATCGTGTTTTTATTAAACCTCACTTATTATGGAGCTTTACATCTATGCACTTTTTATTTTTTCACTTACGGCATTAATCAGCTTTTCCATTTCATTTCAGGCGGGGCCGGTCACCTTAAGTGTGATGAGGTCGGCTATGCACAATCAGAAAAGTGATGCCTTCTATACTGCTCTTGGAGGCAGTCTGGCGGAGTTTATATATGCTATTTTAGCTGTGGTGACCGCTGAGATTTTATTCATTTACATCAATGACTGGGAGCCTATACACTTCATAGGGCCTATGGCTATGATTGGACTAGGTGCTTACTTAATCATTTCAGCTAACCGTAAGTTTTATAGAGGCAGAAAAATTATTCTGAGACAGGGCAACGCTTTCAACAAAGGGCTCGTCCTTGGCCTGTTAAATCCTCAGGTTTACTTGTTTTACTGCGGTGTGCTCCTCGCCTACTTCCAATTTGGCTTTAAACCCTCTAATCCTTTTGTCAGATACTTTTCTTTTAGTCTGGGTGCTACTTTAGGTTTCTTTTTGCTGCTGGCCCTGATCATGTACCTGATCAGAAGGCGCGGAAAGATAAACAACCATCATTTTAGAGGCAGTAAGATCGCCTACTTTTGTGGCATTTTATTGATTTTGGCGGGCGTCTATCAACTCTATACAGCACTATAATCGGCGCAGACCATCTTCATTATTTTTACGATATGGCACTTTGAGGAAGTCCAATGACCCGGGTTTGACACTAATGTAAAAATTATATGTACCTCTAAGGGGCTGCCAGTTCATCCCCATTTCCCAGCAGTGCAAGTCTCTCTGAAAGCCCACATCGGGATAGGTCATCTGCCGCTGATTAAAGTCATACCCTATGGAGCCAAGCGTAATCCTCCAATTGTCTGTCAAGACTATACTCCCCACCACCTGTATGTTATTGGTACCGATCATAAACTCTGACCCGTTGGCTGTCCGTGTGACGCCCATCATCAAGGTGTGATTAATGCTAAAATCTTGAAACCAATCCCACAATGACTGAGGCCCCAGTCGGTCTACCCGCTCTTTATCATCTTCCTCTGTTTCAGTCCGATCGGGCTCAAACCATGACCTGACGGTTTGCATACGAAGGTTAGAGTTGATCGTAGTCGTTGCATTTACAAAATTTAGCAATCGTCCGCTCTCATTCCATGCAAACTTATTGATCCTAGTACCCTGTATGCTTCGGCTGTAATCTCTCTCATAAGGGTCCAGCACCATTCGCATTTGTATGACGGTCATACCTTTCAGTATTCTATGGGTACCGGAGAAATTGATCTGGCTAAACTTTAATGAATCCGCAGCGAAGTTGTAATTACCGGTGATCAATACGTTATCAAACATCTTGAACTTTCGATCCATAGAATCTTTCCTGGACCAGTACTTGCCTTCGAAGATGTTCATGATGCTGTAATTCAGACTCAACTGACGACCTGTCTGCGGAGGAGCACCGAATATATTGTCCTCAAAGACACTATAAAATACAGAATCCATACTCAGTAAGTCTCTCCTGACCGCTCTTATATAGTCCAGATTCGGGTTCTGATAATCGGGAGAAAAGTTCATGGACACAGTCGGTTTTATCACGTGCCTAAGACCGCGTATAAACCCCTTCTTAAACTGCATGGTACCAAAGAGCTGTGTATTCATCGATGCGCCCACATTATATTGCCGCCATGCCCTGAATCCATTCACCCGCTCAGTAATGATCTGACCTACCGTGTCTACATTGATAATCGTGTCTATAGGATTGACATTGATGATGGTGTCAGATATGGCGAAGTCTTCATCAAAAAACTTATTCACCGAGCTGAACTGCCACACCTCAGTCACATCAACATTAGGCACGACACTGATGTACTTAAACAATCTAAAATTAGAGTTGACTGCGGCTCTGTGCTGGATTCCAAATCGCGCATCATCCAGCGTCTGCCTTGTCCATATGGTACTATCTGTTGTCCTGAAGCGGTTAGACATTCTACCATTGTAGGTGAGTGAAATCTCTTCATACCATTTAGGCTTATTCCCTCCCCTATTTTTCTTCTCAAAAGGAAAAATCCGCTGCATTTGAAAATCCAACTGTGGAAAGGTAATATTGACCTGATTGGTCTGTGTATTCTGAGAGTGCTGGAGTGACGCCGATAGGTTATAGGGCTTCCCCGCGAAGGTACGACGGTATGACACATTGGATGTGATAGAGTTTTGCAATACGCTCTGAGCATCGTTAAAGTTGACAGACTGGTGGTTATTGGTCTGGAAGTTGACACTACCTGTAAATGTTTGATAAGGGTGTGCCTTGGGGTCTTGATTATGCGTCCACCTGATACTTGTCGTCGTGACTACATCCTGCTCTCCCGTTTGTAAGTTTTCTGATAGACGCCGTGCATACATAAGATTATAACTGCCAGTCGCTTTGTACTTAAAGTTGTACCTGGAGTCTACCTGAAGCCCCCAGCTACCACGCAGATAAATATCGGCCAATACGGTCAAATCCATTTTCTCACTGATCGGGATGTAATAACCTATTCCCCGAAGACCAAAACCCCACTGCTCCGAATATTCATAATCATTAGGAAAGATTATTCCTTTCTGAGCACCCTTAGTAATTGGAAAAAAACCAAATGGTAAGACTAATGGCGTTGGGACCTGACCAATCTCTACATTTGAAGCACCGACCACTACCACTTTGTCGGGAACAATCTTCTGCTTATAACTTCTTACGCCAAAGTGTGGTGTTGGAGCATTACATGTTGTAAATATTGCACTCTGTCCAAAACCTGCATCATCCTTGTACTCATCTTCTTCTTCAGATATAAACTTCATCTTTTCTGAGATAATATTCAGGTCGCCTTGTTGCATCCTGGCTACCTCCATATAGCCCTTCTTCGTCTTGAAGTTGTATTTGAGAAACTTGGCCAGCATCTCTTCGCCACCGTCATTAAATTTGACCTGACCCACGTATTGTTCTCCATCTTTAGAGCGTGCAATGGCTAGATTATTATCCATTTCTAGCACAATCTCATCGGCCTCTATGATGTATGATTCGTATTCTATCTTGGCTTCTCCCCACAGATACAGTTTGTTTTCTTTTCTATTGAGATCACTGGAGTCTCTGGCAGAGTATACAATTTCTCTGTCTACAGGGTCAGGGCCTATTTTTACTCTTAGTGTGTCTTGTATAGCGGGCTCATCTGCTTGCAGCTCGTCACTTTCTTCTACTTCCTCATCATTTTCTACATCCTCCAGAGACATCTCTTCACTTATTTCTTCACCGGATTCTTGCTCTGGAACTTGTCCATAAGCAAGGCCACAACATATTAAAATAAAAAATACTATGTAAACACTTGACTTCAAACGTATTTTTATATTATCTTTGTGAATAATATTTGTAGTCACAAGTAAGGCGCAAAATTAATTTAATTATGTGAAATAAAGCCACGGTGATCACTGTTTATATTGAACCTTAAAGTAAAAGCATGATTTCTCTACCTAATACCAATAGTATATCATGGATAAAGGCTCTTTTTTCTGCCTTTATGTGGATGATTATATCAGCTTCATCTTCGGTACATGCACACATAGATACTGATTCTTCGCAACTGTGTTTGTTAAAGGAGGTTAATTCTGGCGAAGAAATGGTTAAGCCACATTATCAGCTTAAGAAAGTGGTCATCGATGCCGGCCATGGCGGTAACGATCCGGGCTGTATCGGTTCCAAGGTAAATGAAAAGACCATAGCCTTAGATCTGGCTCTCAAGACAGGCAATATCATACAGCAGATGCACCCTGAAGTAGAGGTAATCTACACGCGATCTACCGATGTCTTCATCCCTCTTCACGAGCGCACAGCTATTGCCAATAGAGAGCACGCCGACCTTTTCATCTCTATTCATTGCAATGCAGTCGGCAACAAAAAAGTCTACGGCACAGAGACCTTTGTACTAGGATTGCACAGAGCCAATGACAATCTAAATGTAGCCAAGCGAGAAAACGAAGCCATCTACTTCGAGGAAGACTACGAAGAAAACTACGGTGGCTTCGACCCGAATTCTCCTGAGGGGCACATACTCCTATCTTTCTTTCAAAATGCCTATCTCAATCAAAGCATCTCCCTGGCCGAGAAAATCGAAAAAAACTTTATCAAGCACAATCGGCACAGTAGAGGTGTGAAGCAAGATGGATTTCTAGTGCTCAGGCATGCCACCATGCCGGCAGTGCTGATAGAGGCCGGCTTCCTCACAAATGAAGCGGAGCAAGCCTACCTCATGAGCGAAAAAGGACAGAAAGAAATCAGCAAATCCATAGCCAAAGCTTTCTCAGATTACAAGCGTAAGAGTGAATCATATCAGCCCACATTTGCCAATCAGACCATGTCTCCATCCGCATCGACAGCTGACATCAAGAGCCATACACCTACCGTGACAGCTTCAGGTGACACCATTGAGTTTTGCATCCAGATCCTGAGCTCTCCTGAGAAGACCAACGCCATCGACCACACAGCATGGGGCAAGATAAAAGTTCGTCGAGAAGGTGATTTCTATAAATACCAGATTGCGGGTTTTCCGGATTACGAGACCGCCTCCAGAGCAAAAACAGAGATTATGACCGCCGGCTATGCAGACGCCTTCCTCGTTGCCTACCACAATAATACCAAAGTCACGATACAAGAAGCCATCACCCTATTGGAGTCTAAATAGTTAGACCAGAGAGATAGTTTTTTTTTGCATTCACTTTATGTGCTATGAGTGTATTTTGGCTTGGCTCCTTAACTATCGTCTTATCATGGAGTAAAATAAGGGTGCACCGTTCATGGCGCATCAGAAGTCATTGCCACGATAACGGGTACATTTCAAAATGTCGTTTTTTCGGGTATTGCATCAGCGATGTGTAAGGGTGGCGACGCAGGAGCCAGACTCAGCGTAGCAATAGCGAAGCTGAGGCCGACCGTTTAGGGAGCCCTGGAACGT
>SLDF01000228.1 GCA_007125435.1 Saprospiraceae bacterium | reverse complement strand
GCTGTTTTGATTTCTTTATTTGTGTTCGTGAATCTCCTTCGTCGATTTTAAGCCGTAATACCCGCCTGCTGCCATCGACAGGTGGCGGGCAAGGGTTTTCTCTAATGCATAATTCGGGTTTAATCCTCACTACGAAACTCTAATGATATAGTCCGAGTTTAATCCTTATCATCAGGTAAGCATAAACCGATGCATGATTGTTAGATTTTTGAGAGCACTATTGGAGCTAGAGGTGAAAAGGTGATGCTAAAGACAATTGTAGGGCATGCTGATTAGTCTTTCGCATGATTTGACAATATCTTACTGACCTCATCTTCGGTTAGATTAGTAATATTAGCAATTAGAGAAAGTGGTAACCCTTGTTTACTGGAATTGAGCACTATTTCTTTTTGTGTTTCCATTTTACCTTCCATTTTACCTTCCATTTTTCCTTCTCTTTTGCCCTTTAGCAAACCCTCTAAAATGCCTTCTTTTTTTCCGTGTTCGATTATTCTGTCGTAAGTGGTCATGATATTACTTTTTACTTTTGGTGGTGCAGATTCTATTATCTTTTTTACTGAGTCAAACTCTATTTCACTGGTATTTAAGATATAAATGAAGGTCATCTCCAAAAAGTTCCAGTCGTCTATCTCTCTGTCGAACAGTGAGAGTAACCTGGCAATTTCCTCAACTAGTGTCACTGGACTATCTCTCCATTTCTGAGCCATCATTGCTGAGCCCATTAGTGTATTTTGAATTGACATTATCGTTTCATCTGATAAACTATTCAGAGCTACGAACACATGATTGACGACAGGTAAGAATTCCTTTACAGATTTCGGATATTTTTTGAACAAATCCCATAAGTGGGGTTTTTCCCATTTACGCTGCCCTTGATAATAAATGATGGGTATGATCAGTTTGAGTGGTTCTTTTTTTCTGATGATTTTCATATAATGTGCAAACATGTAATACCCTATCTGTATTAGCACATGATTGTCAGGGGAGCTCTTATGCTCGAAAAGTAGGACCACATCTACCTTTTGATCTGATGATTTTAGCACTGGCACTTCAAAGATTAAGTCAGAGAAGTACTCCTTAAGCTCTTCATCTATATAGGTTTCACTCAAGACTTGTAAAGCGGACAGGTCAAGCTGAGAGGACAGTTCGGTAGGCAAAATGGTTTCAAAAGAGGCTGCCGCTCTCTTCGGATCTGAGAAAGATGCCCGTACAAACTTATCATGAATATTGTGGATATCGTCTTGCATGCCTCATCGTATAATACCAAATATAATAGTATTTCCCGAAATATTTAGATTGACGGCTTATATCTAGTCTGTTTCAAGATGAATAATTCTAAAATCCCCATTGTACTACTGTCTTGCATCAGCGCTGCGTAGCGGGTGGCGTAGCGAAGTGGAGCCAGACTCGATGAAGTGTTAACGGAATCGAGGCCGAGCGAATAGCGAGCCCCGGAGCATAGCGACCTACCGACGTCAGGAGGTAGGTGATGCCCAATGCAATAAGATGAAATATCTTCTGCTAAAACTCTTTTTTACCGCAGTACAGCCCATGCGACTTATGCTCAGCCCTATCTATCTCTTGCGATTATCTTCAATGAAGATCTCCATTTCATTGAGTAAGTCTTCCCATTCTTTTTTGAGCCGTCTTTCGTCCTCTTCGTCGGCCGTGCTATCTTGCTCTACGGCTTTGATGTGCTCCTGAAGTTGATTTTTTTGCTTCTCTAGCTCGTTCAGTTTGTGAAGGGCAGCGACATCCAGTTCGTCTGAATTGGATCGCATATTTTTGATGAAGTCGCCTATCTTGTCCAGTGCGTCATCGTACTTGCCACTTTGGATTTTATCTTTCTCTGATACCAGCATCTCGCCTATGGACTGGCCTAGTTCTTTGACTTGCTCCACGATTTGCTCGCTGGTCTGACGCTCCTTGATGTCACCAAAGAAATAATTATAGATAAGGACCGCAGCTATGATAAACAGTAATAATCGGAATAACCCCTTCATCATGTTCTTTCCATTTAAAAACTAAGTAATTGTCAAATACTCCATAAAAGTAGCAATAGGATTTAGTAACTTCGCCCCTCCATTGAAAAAAACATATTTTAAATCCATTTATTATGCAATACCATCCGGAAAAGATAGAGAAAAAGTGGCAAGAGTATTGGAAAAAGAACGAAACGTATAAAGTCTCAAACCAAAGTGATCTTCCGAAGTATTACGTGCTGGACATGTTTCCCTATCCATCCGGTGCCGGTCTCCATGTGGGACACCCCTTAGGCTATATCGCATCGGATATCTACGCTCGATTCAAGAGACAATGCGGCTATAATGTATTGCATCCGATGGGCTATGACGCATTCGGACTCCCTGCTGAGCAGTACGCCATTCAGACCGGCGTGCATCCTGAAGTGTCAACGGCCAAAAACATTGAAGGATTCAGACGTCAGATGGACAATATTGGCTTTTCGTACGACTGGTCCAGAGAGGTCAATACCAGTGACCCGAATTATTACAAGTGGACACAGTGGATATTCATCCAGTTATTTCATCACTACTACGACTTATCAGCCGATAAAGCACGACCTATAGATGACCTTAGTGCCCATTTTGACCAGTATGGTGCAGCCGACCTCAATGCTGTCTCCAGTCAAGACTACAGCTTTTCAGCCGAAGAATGGCAGGCTTACAGCCAAAAGCAAAAAGCGGACATCCTCATGGACTTTCGTCTGGCATATCGCAAGACAGGGTATGTCAACTGGTGTGAGGCTCTTGGTACCGTCCTGGCCAATGATGAAGTCAAGGATGGCGTATCAGAACGCGGCGGATACCCCGTCGTCCAAAAGGCCATGAAACAATGGTCACTGCGCACAACGGCCTATGCCGAACGTCTGCTCGGCGACCTCGACAAGGTCGACTGGTCTGATTCTCTCAAGATCATGCAGCAAAACTGGATCGGTAAATCTGAAGGCGCCAGAGTGGTATTTGATATAGATGGACACCAAGATCAAATCGAAGTATTCACCACTCGTCCTGATACGATTTACGGTGCGACATTTATTGTATTGGCTCCCGAGCATGATCTCGTGGAGAGGGCGACTACTGTAGAGCAACAAGAGGAGGTGGATCAATACATCTCATTTGCAGCAGGTCGCACAGAACGAGAGCGTATGACAGAAGTTAAGAAGGTCAGCGGAGCATTCACCGGTGGCTATGCTCTCCATCCACTGACCGGACAAAAGCTGCCCATCTGGATAGCAGAGTACGTATTGAAAGACTATGGAACAGGCGCCATCATGGCCGTGCCGGCAGGCGATACAAGGGACAGAGCCTTCGCAGAAAAGTTTGACCTTACCATCACCGAAATCATTGACCGCACAGCATTCCCCAATGCCGGTATCGAAGATAAGGTCGGTACGATGATCAACTCTCATGATCTCGATGGCCTATCCGTCACAGATGCTATCCAAAAAGCAATCACTATGCTTGAAGAAAATGGAAGAGGCGAGCGCCGAGTCAATTACAAGCTCAGAGATGCCAACTTTAGCCGACAGCGCTACTGGGGTGAGCCTTTCCCGGTATACTATGACAAAGACGATGTAGCGTACACACTTGATGGAGAAGAGTTGCCACTGGAGCTGCCCAACCTCGAAGACTTCAAACCGAATGTCGAAGGTAAAGCCCCATTGTCTAAGCTCGAAGAGTGGGTGCACTACAAGAATCAATATACCAGAGAAGTTGACACGATGCCGGGCTTTGCCGGGTCATCGTGGTATTTTCTCAGGTACATGGATCCGCACAATGATCAGCGATTTGCAGATGATGAAGCCTTGAATTATTGGCGGGATGTAGACCTCTACATCGGTGGTGCCGAGCATGCAGTTGGCCACTTACTATATTCGCGCACATGGCACAAGTTTTTATTTGACCTTGGCCTGGTGCCTACAGAGGAGCCTTTCAAAAAGCTCATCAACCAAGGCATGATACAAGGCGTTTCGGAGAAAATTTACATGCTCAAAGGCAAACAGAAAGAGATAAAGTGGACGCTCGACGGCGAACAAAAAGAAATTTTTTTTCCCGTGCCATCTTATGTATTCTTATCTTCTGAGATCATTGGTCAGTTTGATCAGGATGATCTGACAGAGCAGTATGTCATCGTCGAATACCTTCAGAATTATGGTAGTCCTGACAAAGCTTATCTTAACGAAGGTGGTATTTCTAAGTTTTTAGTATGGCGACCGGAGTTTAAGAGCGCCTTATTTCTCAATCAATATGGCTATTGGTACAATGGGGCATTCAGCGTAGACGACCACGAGAAGCAGAGGATATACACCCGCTCTGAAGTAGAAAAAATGTCTAAGTCAAAATACAATGTCATCAACCCCGATCATGTCATTGCCGATTATGGTGCAGATTGCTTCAGGCTGTACGAGATGTTCTTAGGCCCTATCGAGCAGTCCAAGCCCTGGGACATGAATGGCATTGACGGTGTCTCCAAGTTTCTCAAGCGCCTATGGTCACTCTTTTACGGGGACAATGAGCAGTGGGTAGTCTCCGATCAGCCACCGACATCAGCCGATATTAAGGTATTGCACACCGCCATCAAGAAAGTGCGCGAAGACATAGAGCGATTCTCGTTTAATACCTGTGTCAGTGCCTTCATGATCTGTGTCAACGACCTTAAAAAATCAGATTGTCACGCCGGTCAGGTATTGGAGCCACTGATCATTTTACTGGCACCATTTGCTCCCCATATTGCCGAAGAACTATGGCAAGCGCTCGGTCATAAGGAGAGCATCACGACGGCGCACTATCCGGATTACAACACCGAATACCTGATAGATGACAGCGTGCAATATCCACTCTGTATCAATGGCAAGAAGCGGGCACTCATAGAGCTATCGACTGACATGGACCAAAAAGCCATAGAAGAAGCCGCACTCGCATACGAAGGCCTCGACAAGTGGCTCGATGGCAAGTCCGTACGCAGAGTAATCGTCGTCAAAGGCAAGATGATCAACCTGGTAGTCAAGTAGATAAGCTCCATCTACTTTTTAAGATTTTGAGGTTTTTGGACGTGCCCCTTCGGGTCGGGCTATTCGCTTGTATTCCTGACTGTCTCATGGGCAGTTGCTAGTTGCTGGTTGCTGGTTGTTTACGCTTCGCTGTTTAGGCTTGAAGATGACTGATAGCTTTCAAGTTTTAATTGGATAAAAGCTCATCATTGACAAGTACTGAAAATCCGTAATAGATGCTCTGCTATAAACGCGAACGGTAGTGAGCTAAACATGAGCGAAGCGAACTATTCCCAGGGCTGACGCCCTCCGCTATTATGATATCGCTACGCTGTGGCTTGTATTAGATTGT
>SLDF01000222.1 GCA_007125435.1 Saprospiraceae bacterium | reverse complement strand
CTTCCTTGTTCATCAGTCACGTAGCTTGGGGCTATGCTCCTTCTTCACAAGTCGTCTAAATCAAAATTCTCTAAGCTCCAGATGATTTCAGGAGATATTAGATGTAGCCTGGTGATTGAACGAAATCAAGCGAAGCGCCTTATTTTGAAGCCAAGTACTCACCCTGTTTTGTTTTCTTTATTTGTATTTGTGAATCTTCTTCGTCGGTTTTAAGCCCTAATTGTTTTTCTACTGTATAATTAGGGTTAAAATCTTACCTGTAAGATACTGTAAATCAATAATCCTTTGTTTCGTTAGACAGTATTTTATAAAATATTGATAACGAGGGAACTAAAAAGATCCTTTAAGAACTTATTTGCATAAATATTGCAGATGTTGAAGAATATGTATACCTTCAATGAGATTAGAGAACCACTAAGAAGAAAAATATGAGCGTGCTAACAATTCAATTACCTGACAGCTTGAAAATGAATGATTTTGAGCTTAAGATGATGATAGCCTCTAAACTATTTGAAGATGGTAGATTGAGTTCTGGACAAGCAGCGGAAATAGTTGGTATCTCAAAGAGATCTTTTCTTGAGATACTTGGACAATATAATGTGTCCTTGTTCGGATATGATTTTGAAGAGTTAGAAGAAGACTTGGAAAATGCCTGAAAAGATAATTGTATCAGATACAAGCAGTTTGATAGCCCTAACAAATATTGGAGAATTAGAACTACTGAAAGAGGTATATGAAGAAGTCGTAATTACACCACTAATTGCAGAAGAATACGGGCTTGAAACCCCTGATTGGATAAGGATCGAACAAATAAAAGACATACAGAAATTTAAGCTTTTAAACTTAGAATTAGACAAAGGTGAGTCTAGTGGAATTACATTAGCCTTAGAAAATGCACCAAGTTTGTTGATAATTGATGAGAAAAAGGGAAGGAGAATCGCTAAAAAATTGGGCATCAAAATATTAGGGATTTTAGGTGTGATGATAAGAGCAAAAGAAATTGGATTGATAACCCAAATAAAACCCTTAATCGAGAAATTAGAAAAGGTTGATTTTCGAATTGCAAAAAGACTCAAGAATCAAATCTTGGAAAGAGTTGGAGAATAATCTTAAAAGTAACAAGCACATAATCTAGTGTGTAGACCCGCCGAGTGCACCTATCACAGCAACATATGTTCAGCTATCGAATACGAGATTACTTCTTTTTTCTGGTGATGCATCAGCGATGTGGAAGGGTGGCGACATTAGGAGCCAGACTCTGTGTAGCGATAGCGAAGCAGAGGCCGACCGTTTAGGGAGCCCTGAAACGTAGCGACCCTTCTCCCCAAAGCTTTGGGGAGAAGGGTGATGCCCAAAGTGACTAAATGAAAAACACCCAAATTAACTTCAAACTGTCATACTCAATTACGATATCCTTGACCATGATTTAGCTTGCTTAAGGGATCGGCCCAGGTGGCTTCTTAGTCTTTTATGCTTTTCATTGGAGAGCTCAGGGTCTTCATCCAGTATCGCTTGAGCCATTCTGCGGGCAGCGGTGAGGATGGCTCCATCTTTTGCAAGGTTTGCAATCTTAAAACCCGGGAGGCCACTTTGCTGAGTGCCCTCTATAGCGCCCGGTCCACGCAACCTGAGATCAACTTCAGCAATCTCGAAGCCATCGTTTGTCCTTCTCATAGTGTCGAGGCGTTCTCTGCCGTCGGCGCTGAGTTTGAAATTGGTCATGAGTATGCAGTAGGATTGGTCTGCACCCCGACCCACGCGTCCTCTCAGCTGATGGAGCTGTGATAGACCAAACCGCTCGGCATTTTCTATCACCATGACTGAGGCATTGGGTACATTGACTCCAACTTCTATGACAGTGGTGGCGACCATGATCTGCGTCTTTTTATCAATAAAGCGCTGCATTTCAAAATCCTTTTCCTCTTGTTTCATTCGTCCATGTACTACTGATATTTGATAGTCCGGGGTCGGAAAGTAGTGCAGGAGCTTTTCATAGCCGTTGTTCAAATCTTCTAGGTCCAGTTTTTCTGACTCTTCTATAAGTGGGTAGACGACATAGACTTGTCTTCCTTTCTTTATTTGTTCTTTCATGAAGGCGATGACTTCAGGGCGTTTTAGCTCTGATTTGTAGCTGGTCTTTACGGGTTTTCTGCCGGGTGGCAGTTCATCTATGATGGAGACATCCAGATCGCCGTATAATGTCATGGCCAGTGTTCTGGGTATAGGGGTAGCCGTCATGACCAGTACGTGGGGCGGGTGTTGCTTGCCTTTAGCCCATAGTTTTGCCCTTTGAGCCACGCCAAATCGATGTTGCTCATCAATCACAGAGAGTCCGAGATTGCTGAAGACGACGGGTTTTTCTAATAAAGCATGGGTGCCTATGAGGATGTCAATATGACCACTAGCCAGGTCTTCCAGAAGTTGCTTGCGCGGCTTCCCCTTCACAGAGCCTGAGAGAAAGCCGACCTTTAGTTCTGTGTCTTTTAGCAGATCGGATATACCTTGATAATGCTGCTGAGCCAATATTTCTGTTGGTGCCATGAGGCAGGCCTGAAAGCCATTGTCTATGGCCATAAGCATGGTCATCAGGGCAACTACAGTTTTACCGCTGCCGACATCGCCCTGTAGTAAACGGTTCATTTGTCTGCCGGTTCTTACATCTGTTCTTACTTCCTTTATCACGCGTTTTTGGGCATTCGTCAGATCAAATGGTAGAATATTCTTGTAGAAATGATTGAAATGCTGACCAATGGTAGAAAACACATGACCTGGGCTTTCTGCTTTATAAGATGCCTTGCTGTAAAGCAACCTGATCTGATGAATGAACAGTTCTTCAAACTTCAGTCTTTTTTCGGCTTGCAAAAGTATGTCCTGATTTTTGGGAAAGTGTATATGTATTCTGGCTTGATAGGCAGATATGAGTTTCAACTTTGACAACACATCATCCGGTAAAAACTCAGGAATATCACGTTCTCTTATTTTGGGAAGAAACTCTTGTATTATTCTACGTCTGGCCTTGCTATCCAGTCCTTTGGTATTAAGTTTTTCGGTGCTCCTGTATGAGGGCATGATGCGGCTGTTGGCTTTTAGCCGATCAGGATTTTCGAGGGTCTCTAATTCGGGATGTGGGATGTTTGGCCTGCCTCTGAAAAAGCTTACCCGCCCATAGGCCACATAAGGCACATAGGGTTTGAGGAATTTTGCCATGTAATTAGCGCCTTTAAACCAGACCATTTCGATCTGTCCGCTTTTATCTCTGAATACACCGCTAAGTCGCTTGGCCCTTTTCTCACCAATCATATTCAGACTCACAAACTCTCCGATCAGTTGGACATATTGCCCATCTTCATTGATGTCGCCAACCTTGTGAAACTGTGAGCGATCTACGTGCTTTGTGGGATAGTCGCTGAGCAGATCGCCCGCTTTATATAAGCCCAATTCACTTTTTAATAATTCAGCCCTTACAGGTCCTACACCCTTGAGATATTCCACAGGGGTGTCCAGTACTCCGTTATATGTGCGTAATGTTGTCAACCTATTGTCGTGATTTTCTTTATGATCCAGCTCTCTATGGGCATTTATATAGATGACTTATGGCCAAATATACAGGTTTAGCGGATTTCTTAGGAAGTTTCTTTATAAACTCTCTGAAATGCACTGAATAATCTTAATTTTGCCGTCAAACGAAAAGGAGGGGATCATGGAAAGCAAAAGGCAAAGACAAGCATCAGAGCTGATAAAGAGAAACTTTGGTATAGTACTTCAGGATGAAGGCTCATATATTTATGGTGATGCATTGGTCACAGTTACCAATGTTGTCATTTCTCCTGATTTTGGTCTGGCAAAAATTTATCTCAGTGTTTACAATACACTTGACAAGCAAGCAGCCATTATTTTGATGCAAGAAAATAATGCTCGACTGAGACACGCCCTTGCTGAGCGGATTAGAAAGCATATCAGAAGAATTCCTCAGATTGACTTCTACCTAGACGATACGCTGGATGAAATGTACAGACTCAATGCCCTTTTTGATAAAATGGAAGCCGAAAAACAGTTTGGCGATAGGGAAGAAGAGTAAAGGCTATTTGTCGGCGTAGGCTTCTCCTATAGTTTCTACCCTTATCATTCTGGCTAGACGGGGCAGTAATGTTACCTTTTCCGAAGGCGTTCTGATGATGTAGTTACCGTCTTTTATCGCCTCCACTTCAAAAGTGATACCCGGCGATAGTTTTCTATTCCAAAGTTCTGCTACAATGTGCTCAGATACCTGGTTGTTGCTAATGACAGCGGATTCACCTGGCTGCATATGTTTTATCGAATAGGCAGGCGCAGTGGCTTTTAGTGGGATAGGGGAGCCGTGTGGATCCTTGTCAGGAAAACCCAATGATTGCTCTACTTCATCCAGGATGTCATCTGTTAGGTGGTGTTCAAGAATCTCAGCATCTGCATGAATCTGTGATTCGGTAAGCCCCATTTTATCCGCCAGATAACTTTCCCACAGTCGGTGTGCTCTGACCAGTTTTGAAGCCAGATGGCTGCCATCATTTGTAAGCTCAAGGAGTCCGTTTTTCTCGCGGATCAATTTATGTCGTATGAGTCGCAGGATGTGCTTTTTTAATCTGGTAGGTTTTATGCCTTCTATGGCAAATTGATTCAGGCTGACTGTCTTTCCTTTATTGAGGTGTTTATAGAGGTTTTTCAGGATATCCTCTTGTTGAATTTGGTGTAGTGACCGTCTTTTTGCCAATGTTTTCTGAATTAACCCTTTTTTGGGTGCAGCCAATCCGGCTAAAAAGTAAATGCTGGCAACAGTGACGGTCATGGAAGGCCCGGGCGCTATATCCAGATAAATAGCCACCATAAAGCCTAAAACAGCAGATACGGCGCCAACAATGGATGAGATCAACATGACTCTTTTTAAGTTATTGGAGAGTAGTAACGCCGTTGCTGCCGGCGTGATGAGCATGCTGACAACTAAGATGACACCGACCACTTTGAGGGCTGCTACTACTGTAAGTGTCAGTAAAATCAATAAGAAATATTTCATCTTTATCGAAGATATACCAACGGTATCGGCTACGATCGGTTGAAATGTGGTAATGAGCAAAGGCCTGTAAAAGGTTACAATGCCTACAAAGGTCAGGACACAGACTACTAATGTTAAGATTAAATCTGTATTGTTGACGCTCCACAAATCACCAAAGAGAAAATCCTCCAGATCTATCATCGTATCTTCTCGGTCACTGATCCTTGAGATGCCAATCACCCCTATAGCAAACATTGTGGTGAATACAATACCTACTGAGGCATCTGTCTTAGTCGCGAAGTACTCCTGGATCAAAATAATACCCACAGCTGTCAACAATCCGGCAATGACTGCTCCAATAAAGAAGCCCAAAGCCGAATAGCCTAATAGAATAAAGGCGATGACAATGCCCGGTAGGACACTGTGAGATAAGGCATCTCCAATGAGTGACATATTCCTAAGTACAATGAGACTGCTCAATAGACCACAACTCAAGCCAACAAGCACAGAAGCGAGCAGTGCACGCTGTGCCCAGGGTTGTTGAAATGCTTCTAATATCAAGTCCATTTTACAAAGTATTATAGACCAAATGATTTTGGTATTTGTAGTCCATTAACCCACCCTCTTTTAAGGCACGATGGGAGACTACACTTTTTTTAAATGCCGATTGTTGGCTGATCCAGTTGATCAGTATGAAGGCCGGTTGTATTAAATCCCGCCTTTCTTCAGGAAGCCAGTCATATGACATCAACTGCGAGCGGTCCGCAGACATGACATCGCTGTAGAGCTGATCAAAAGCCCTCATGTCAAAGACCCCAAATAGACCGGACGCATCTCTATGCCCCACAGCTTTTTCAAGGACTTCAAATGTACCGGCAGACCCTATAAATGTCTCCGGCTTATAGACCGTCAACATGTTTTGCAGCTCTTTCAGTTCCTCTTCGAGGTATCTATAAATGGCACTGCAAGTGTCAGCAGTTGGCTTCTCTCTAAGGCTAAATTTGTTTTTTAGGTAGGACACACCTACATTGTAAGAGTGTTTCCAGGCGATCTCGCCGTTCTGGGCAATGATGAATTCCACACTTCCACCACCAATATCCATGATGACTTGAGCACCATCGGTTTTTATCGTACTTTTTATGCCTTTATGTATAAGTATGGCTTCTGTCTCGCCATCTATGACCTGAATAGGCACTTGGGCTAGGTCAGCAGCCACCTCTATGAATGCTCCTGCGTTTTGAGCATTTCTGAGCATAGCCGTTCCGACAGCAGTAAATTGAGACACGTCGAATGCCTTCATTTTCTTTCGAAAGGATTGGAGCGTTGATATGCCTTTTCTGAAACTTTCATCTCCAATTCTTTCTTTGCCTTCTTTGGCAAGCTTGACGTAGACTCTTTCTCTGTAAACTTCTTGAAGGCTATCATCATCTTTAAAGCCGGCTATCAGCAGATGAAAGGTATTACTCCCCAGATCGATGATTGCTAGCTTGTCCATTGTTGATTGTGTAGTATTAAAAGCTATTTAATTTAATAGCTGCGTCATAGACTGACTGTCAAATGCATTGGCAAATTTAGCCTGACTCTTATAATAAAAGACTATGTACGAGCAGTCATCTTCCAAAAACACCTCTGCTTGAAACGCTAATTTGTCATCCATAAAAAAGGTATATAAACCGCCGACCTGACATTGTCTGTCCAGCGTTACTTTTTCGTCTTGTATGACTTGTAATTCGTTTGTAATCTCGTCGCGCTCTCTCAAGGTAATGCCTGGTCCCTTGCCAAGAATTTGTCTGTCAATTCTGCTCAGTCTCTCCGCATATAGACTCAGACTGTCTTCGGGAAGAGGCTCCAGATCTGGTACAGGAAATTGGCTGATATCAACTTCATTACCATCCACATCTAGCGTCGTGCTCTTCTTTACAGATGTTGCTTCGTCTGCCCCACAAGACATGAAAAGGGTAAGCGTAAACAATAGGTAAAACGTTATTCTCATTGGGTGGTTTTTATATTAATTTTGGGTATTACAAATATTTAATGACTTAAAATGCCGAATCACTTGAAGTAAATATTTTTAAAGGATTACACTTTCAAACATGCTACAGTAAATCGTAAACCAAATACAAAGAAAGAAAATATGTTTGCATTGATCTGAAATTTACGGATGGAAAATTTCTGCTATTGTAGAGTAAGGTTATGGATCTGGTAAATCTTCCGCCTATCTTCAGTTGATTCCATATGCCGACTTCAGCACCTAATATGTAGGATACATCATTTCTGTTAATATTCTGTGCTAAGTCCACAGGCGCCATGGGGTGTAGAATAGAAGCATTCAGAACCCTGCCGTAAGAAAAGCCAAAAAAGTAGCTTATCCTGTATTGACCATCGTCTTGTTGCCAATCTCGCCAATGCACTTCGATGGGTATTTCTACCAGTTCGACATTGATATTCACTGGAGAAGCCTGCGGGTTTATAAATTTAGACAAGGACCCTCTCTCGTTGTAAAAAAAGCCGGCTTTATATTGCAGCCTATTGCCGGATGATATGATACTCCTCAGCCCCAGGTGTGCGCCCAGTCTATTGTAGCCGGTAGCCCCATCGCCGTCAATTTGAGAAAGAATGCCTCCCGCAGACAGACTTAATCCGAAAGTTTGGGCTTTGACTTTATGAATATTTAATGCGATCGATAACACTATTAATGTCAAAAACGCTGTATCTTTCGCTTTGTCAAATTGAAACTTCATACCATAAAGATGCTAAAATTTACAAAAACAACACTTGAAAAAATAGAAACCATATTCAAACTACTTGGTTACAAAGTTAGATATGAAAAAGGAAGTTTTCAATCCGGATACTGTATCGTAGAGGACCAAAAAGTAGTCGTTGTTAATAAGTTTTTTGACCTGGAAGGTAAAATTGAAACGCTCAAAGACATCCTAATAGGTATGCCTGTCGACGAAGTTATCGATGACGACAAGCTGAAAACCTTTTATCTCAAGCTCTATGATCATAAGAAGCTGAATGTAAATGAGCCTCAATAAAATCAGAGTTACAATATTAGGGAGTGGTACGTCTCAGGGTATACCGGTCATAGGGTGTACCTGCGATGTCTGCCTATCTACCGACCCCAAAGACAAGCGGCTCAGGACATCAATTCTCTTATCCTCGGAGCAGAGCAATGTGGTCATTGATGTAGGGCCTGATTTTAGACAGCAAATGCTGAGAGAAGGCATTGTCAGTCTAGACGCAGCTGTCATCACGCATGAGCACAATGATCACATCATTGGTCTGGATGACATCAGGCCGTTCAATTTTATGCGCCGAATGCCATTGACGGTCTTTGCGACTAAGCGAGTGCAATCAGAACTGATGGATCGATTCAAATATATTTTTGACATCAATCCTTACCCGGGTGCGCCTCGTGTAGCGCTTAGCAATATTGACCCGGATAGTGTATTGGAGGTAGGCGACTTTGAGCTGAGGCCCATCAAGGTCATGCATGGGTTTATGCCGGTCTTAGGCTTTAGAGTCAATGACTTTACGTACATCACAGATGCGAAGACGATCGAGCCTGAGGAGCTGAATAAAGCCAAGTATTCCGACACCCTGATCTTAAATGCTCTTCACCACAAGCCTCATCATTCTCATCTGAACCTGTCAGAGGCATTGGAGCTGATCGCCTTTTTAAAGCCGCGGCAGGCTTACTTGACACACATCAGTCATAATATGGGAAGGTATGAGGACATCAATAAGACGCTCCCGGAAAATGTCAGCCTCGCTTTTGACGGACTCTCCTTCGAGATCTGATCCATATAATGGCATTGATCCACCTCGATTAAAATGAGATTTTGTAGAGCCGTCTTCTTTTTTACCAGTATAGTTTATTGGAAGGGGTTGTAGGTAGGTCGTTTTTTGGGTTGCTTTGGGCATCACCCTCCTCCTGTCGTCGTCGGGTCGCTATGTTTCGGGGCTCGCTATTCGCTCGGCCTCGATTTCGCTAAGGCTACATCGAGTCTGGCTCCGCATTCGCTTCGCCACCCACTCCACAGCGCTGATGCGTTCTGAGTGTTTTTTGTTTAACCACTAAACTTTCAAGTACATTGAAATCTAGAATGGACTTCCCTGCATTTAACAATATGAATAAGCTGGTCTTACTAAATAGTATAGAAAACACACTAATTGGTTTGGTAGACCCATACATAGCAAATGCATGGCTATTGTTGAATAACAAATTGCTTCTCAGATTCTTTGATAAATGAGATCATAGTTTGGATAAGAATAGAGGTTCAAATCGGAATGAGTGGCATCAGAGCGACAGGATGAAAAGACTTGACCCATCGGGACCTCTGATTGCATCCTATATCATGTCCCTTATGACTGTCATGCCGAGTGACGATAATACTAATCTTCTTGCTTTTCCTATGATAATTTTGATGTGAGTAGGGTGGGGGCTTCAGAATGGTAGTTTTTAAGACTGTGTCGCATCAGCGATGTGAAAGGATGGCGACGGCAGGAGCCAGACTCTGCGCAGCGATAGCGTAGCAGAGGCCGACCGTTCAGGGAGTCCTGAAACGTAGCGACCCCATCTCATCCCTGACGAGGGATGAGATGGGGTGATGCCCAAAAGAAAATTGACAGTAAAGGAATGTCAATGCATAATTCGGGGTACAACTTTGTACACTAGGGAAGAAGGAAATTGTAGCTCAAAACGATTTCAATCCATGCTATAGCAAGTTTTACCATTTTTTGATACAATTATTAACACAACAAAAGAATTGTTTTAAAAGTTATCTTGGTATATTAGTGGTTGTTATTGATGAATGCTACTTTTATAATATTACTCATCAAAAATCGACTTTGATACGATTACACATCATATGGCTAGGTCTCGCAGTGGTATTACAGCTGAATGCCCAGCAACCGGCGCAGTATAGCATGTTCATGAATAACATGTATACGATCAATCCTGCCTATGCGGGGATGGAGGGTAGTCTGATTGCTACGGGTGTGTACAGGACCCAATGGGAAGGTATGCCGGGTAATCCGACATCGAGGCAGGTGAATGTGCATACACCTTTTTATAGGTGGAATGGCGGCCTGGGGCTTAATGTTGAAAATGATCGTGCAGGAGTGCACAGCCATTCACAGATCAGCGCATCATATAATTATGTCAGTGTGCTTCCGGGTAATTTAATTATATCTTCTAGTCTATCATTGGGTCTGGTGCAGCGAACACTTGACGGTACTGCTATTCGCACGCCGGGAGGTATATATGGTGGAGGGGTCATTGATCATCAGGATCCCAGACTGCCAAATACAACTGAGATGGGCTTTGCACCGAATGTCGGCGCAGGTGTATTCGCAGCTTATGGGCCATGGGAGGTCGGCTTATCTGTTCACAATATGCTGAACAATACAATAACTGTCGATTCGGAATTTCCCGGAGGGTATAGATTCAATCGTTCATTTTTTCTACACGCGCAGTATCAGTATGTAATTGATTCAGACTGGGCCGTCTCGCCCTGTGTATTGCTTAAGACCGATCTGGCACAGACTCAGATTGATTTTGGTGGACAGTTTGTTTTTCAAAATCAATTTTCAGGAGGATTGGCAGTACGAGGATACAATAATACCAGCTTTGATGCAGTTGTGTTTATCGGCGGAGTTCGACTGAATGACAATTTTTACCTTAATTATGCATATGATGCCACCATCTCCAGATTGAGAAATGCAAGTGGTGGATCGCACGAAATAATGTTAATATACAATTTAGGCAGAGCGCTTGGCGTTGGAATACCTCAAAAAATAATTTACAACCCCCGATTGTTATAAGGAAAGTTGGCATGGTATTAGCAATGATACATATGACGTAAAACTATATATCTTAAAGTTATGTGAAAATGATGTTATTGATGGTTGTAGATGTTATTTTTGGGCCATCAATTGTGTAAAATATACTTTTTTAAGAATAAATTTTACCTATTAAGTGATTAAGACAGTATATTTGCCATCGTTTTGATATTTCAAGTAAAGAGAAGAGACATATTCACATTAAAATCATTATGAAAAAAGTAGCAGTTTTTGTTTTAGGACTCGTATTGCTTGGCGGCATGCTTAGCTCTTGCGGTAAAGGAAAGAGGGTCTCCGGACAGTTAGTAGGGGTTGAAGACAGACCTAAGTGGACAGGTATCAATCCATTTGGTATGGTTTATGTGCCAGATGGAACTTTAGTGATTGGTGCAAGTGACCAGGATTTGAGAAATACTTACCTTCAAAGACCGAAGACCATCTCAATCTCAGGATTTTACATGGATGACACTGAGATCACTAATAATGAATACAGACAATTTGTGTATTGGGTAAGAGATTCCATAGCTCACGTTTTACTTGATGACTTTATCGAAGATGACATGGGCAATCTTAAAATAGATTGGGACATGCCATTGGACTTTGACGATGAAATGTTGGCAGAAATGTTTTATGAGGGCGATGATGTCCTCAATGGTAACTACTCAGAGTTGAACACCAACAAGTTGATCTATGAGTGGGAAGAGTTTGATCTTGCAGCAGCGGCAAGAGATAGAGGCAAGTCTCCAAGAAGTGCCTTCATAGAGAAAAAGACTACTCCAATTTATCCAGACACATTAGTTTGGGTTAGAGATTTTGCATATTCATTTAATGAGCCTATTGCTAATAACTACTTTTGGCACCCGGCGTATGACGACTATCCTGTTGTTGGTATAGACTGGAATCAAGCGAGTGCATTTTGCAATTGGAGA
Source organism: Saprospiraceae bacterium (assembly GCA_007125435.1). Classification (GTDB taxonomy): domain Bacteria; phylum Bacteroidota; class Bacteroidia; order Chitinophagales; family Saprospiraceae; genus SLDF01. Next base: position 5,967 of record SLDF01000222.1, on the reverse strand, counting down.
ACGAAAATTTGGAATACATATAGACCAGATGAGCGTCAGAAAGAAGCCTTTAGATTACCTTCTGAATCAGAGTGGGAGTATGCTGCTAGAGGAGGTCGCGAATTAGCACCATTCCCGTGGGGTGGTTACGGTTTAAGAAATGCTAAAGGTTGCCTCATGGCTAACTTCAAGCCTGGAAGAGGTAATTACCAAGAAGATGGTGGATTGCATACAGTAAAAGCAGATGCTTACTTTCCTAATGATTATGGATTGTTTAATATGGCAGGTAATGTATCAGAATGGACAAGTAGTGCTTTCGCTGAAAACGCCAATTCGTTCTATCATGATCTGAATCCTGATTTCAAATATAATGCGACGGATGATGACCCTGAATCATTCAAGAGAAAAGTTATCAGAGGAGGCTCATGGAAAGATGTCGGATATTTTCTAAGAACCGACACCAGACATTGGGAGTATCAAGACACTGCTAAATCTTACATTGGATTTAGATGTGTGATATCAAATATGGGTAGGGCTCCAAAGAACTTCTAATTTTATTGACAAGAATATTAATTTTCACACTATAAGTTTTTCAACACATTACAGACGAATTTGTCGGCCGTTAGATTTACTTCTCTTTATCATGAGGTAAAATGGTCAACTGATTGGTTGTTGATTTGTGTAAGAACCTTGTAATTCATTTATCTAACCTTTAACTTTTAATTGTATAATGAGCGTTGTAAAAAGTAAAAAATTCAAGTATGCCAAGAATTTAGTCATTGGCTTGGGTGCATCAGTAGTTCTAGTTGGTGCCTTATTCAAAATATTATCATGGCCATATGCTAATGAAATGCTTACCGTTGGATTGTTAACAGAGGCATTCTTATTTGCGATGTTGGGTATCATACCACCTGAAAAGGATTACTACTGGGAAAAGCTTTATCCCGGAATTGATGATTACCACTCCGATGTACAGGCTTTAACTGCCGGACCTGTAAAAAAAGGACCAAGACCATTAGATGGCGAGAAAGTAGAAAACAACCTTCAGGGTATGCTTACTGAATTACAAGCTATGTCTAAAAGCCTTGGCTCTCTAAGAGCTTTGCAAGAAGTTGATTTTAGTAAAACAGGTGAGCAAATTAAATCAATGAACAACTTCTATGAGAAGATGTCTGATGCTATGGTAGAATTAAATAATACTGTAGAAGGTACAAAGGCTTACAAAGTCAACTTAGATAAAATGAACAAGAATATTGATAGCCTCAATAGTGTTTATACTGAAATGTATTCTTCAACAGAGAAACAATTCTCTGCTATGAACAATATGAATGAAAAAATGACTGGCGCTGTATCTGAGTTGAATAATACTCTAGAGCAAACAAAAGCGTACAAGGATAACCTGAATGCTCTTAACAAGAGTTTATCCGGGCTTAACCAAGTGTATGGCGGTATGTTATCTGCGATGAGTAACTTAGGACCAAAGTAAAAAGTCGACAAGCATTAATCTTGTCTGCTCCTGATGATCAGGCAAACACTATGCAATGACTATTTATTAACCAGTAAAAAAATAATACATGTCTATACCTAAGGAACCCAGGCAGTTGATGATCAACTTGATGTACCTGGTTTTGACGGCACTTTTGGCTTTGAACGTTTCAGCCAATATTTTCAATGCCTTCAAACTTGTCGACGATGGACTAGAAAAGTCAAATAGAACGTTAGAAGCTACCAGCTCTAAAATTCCAGACCGAATTGCAGAGCTAGCTCAAAAAAATCCTGAACGATATCAAGTTTATGCTGATCGAGCAATAGATGCCCGACAAGTCAGTAAAGAATTCATAGAATATGTTGAGGGCATTAAGAACTACCTAATTGACTCTTCAGGTGGTCGACATCCAGAGACCAACGACATCATTGGATATAAGAATAAGGATATCACTACAAGATTTCTGGTGGGAAGAGATCCTGCAGCTAATGATGGAAAAGGAGCAGAGCTAGAGCAAAAAATTGGAGAAACGGCGAAAGAGTTTCTAGCATTAGTGGATTCAGCTGATCAAATGACTTTTGCAGGTAACATAACGCTTGTCGTGGATGAAGATTGGAAAGATTCTAAAGATGCCAAAAACTGGGCACATTTTAACTTTTTTCAAATGCCTGTACTCGCAGTTTTACCTATCTTAAGTAAGATAGAGAATGACTGTAGGTCAACTGAAGCAGCTTTATTGAATTATTTTCTTGATAAAGCAGGTGGAGAGTCTATTGAGTTCGATAAGTATGAAATAGTTAGTTCAGCAAAAAGATCATATGTCATCGCAGGAGAACCATATGAGGCAGAGATTTTCTTGTCAGCAGCTACTTCTAACCCTGAAGGGGTACAAATATTTATCAATGGGAGTAGAGTAAACCTAGAAGATGGTGTTGCAACATATAGAACAACAACATCCGGTACAGGTGTGCAGTCTTATTCCGTATCTGCAAAGGTTATTAACCCGGTAACTGATGAAGTTACCGAAGTAGGACCTAAGAGATTTGAGTTTGAAGTAGGACGTCGGTCAGCGACTGTATCATTGGATAAGATGAATGTATTCTACATAGGTGTTGAAAATCCCATCTCTGTTTCGGCCGCAGGGGTATCGAGTAATGATCTCAATGTTACAGGTTCAGGAGCAGGAATTAAGTTAAGAAATACTGCACCTGGTAAATATATCGTTACAGTTACACAGCCTGGTGAAGCCACGCTTACTTTATCTGGAGGTGGTCTTTCTAGCACTCAGTTTAATTACAGGGTGAAAAGAATACCGGATCCATATGCTAAGGTAGCGAGGTCTAAGGGAGGTTCTATAGCATCTGGTGAGATGAGAGTTCAGCCTGGTATGATTGCTGATTTAGAGGGTTTTGATTTTGAAGCTAGATGTACTATTGAGACATTTAGAGTGATCAGAACAAGAAGAGGGGATGACCCGGCTGTTGCCGTTAATAATGGCGCTGCCTTCACAGGTCAGGCAAAAACAATTATTTCGGGTGTACAAGCGGGCGATCAGGTATTATTTACTGATATTAAAGGTAAGTGCCCTGGAGATGTAACCACAAGAGGATTGAACACATTGGTATTTACCGTGAGATAAAAATTGAAAATTAAAGTATCATGTTTAAGTTAAGTCATTTATTAATTCCTATGGTATTGGGATTATTTATTTCCCATACAGCATTAGCGCAAGTACCGGAGGACATCATCACAGAGTCAAGTGAGTTTGATGATTTCTTTTTTGACGATGAGGATGAAGATAGCGCTCCAATCGATGATATCATCGAAAAACGATTGATCGAAGAACGTATGATTTTACCATATGATGATCCAAGAGAAGTTGATTTATTCTGGGAGAAAAGAATATGGAGAGTCATCGATGTCAGAGAAAAGATGAATCAACCTTTTGTTTATCCTGACGCGCCCTTCTTTGATGTATTGTTAGATGGAATTAATTCAGGAAAGATTCGGGCATTCGAAGATGAGCGATTTAAGACGCGTTTAAGTTCAGATGACTTAGCAGCGAAACTTGTAAAAGGTGATACTATTCTTGTGCCATTACTTGATGATCCTGATAATTATGAATTACAGATCATACAAGATACAGTAGCAAGGTATACTAATATCTATCAGTTCAGAGTGAAAGAAGTATGGTATTTTGATTCAGAAATATCTCAGCTCAAGGTACGCATTCTTGGAATAGCGCCTTTGTTCACTGAAACTATTACTGATGAGTTTGGAAATGTAACTGAGATTGCACCTTATCCATTATTCTGGTTGTATTATCCGGACTGTAGAGATGTACTTGCCAGGAATATAGCCTTTAATCCCAATAACGATGCAAGTCCGTTATCATGGGATGATATATTCCAAATGAGGTACTTCTCTTCATACATATTCAAAGAAAGTAATGTGAGAGATTTGAGATTAGTTGATTTTCCTTCTCTACAAGATAATGGTGTAGACCGATTGCTAGAAGCTGAGAAAATTAAAGCGGAGATATTCAATTTTGAGCATGACCTTTGGTCTTGGTAAAAAAATGATGACTCCTTAAGAATATATTGCCCGGAAGATTATAATTGATCTTCCGGGCATTCTTTTTCTTGACTAGAATGGACACATACTATAGTTACTTTGTATCATAAATTTGATCATTTTCGTTATGTCATCTAGTATGATGAATAATAATTCAGTAGGGGTGATTTTAATGTTTTTTTCTATTGCTTTCTTTTGGTTAGCTTGCAGTAGGGATAGTCTATATACAGGCAGTGATGCGACATTGTTATTCAGTACTGATACGTTGCGCTTCGATACTGTATTTACGCAGAAAGGGTCAGCTACCCGTATACTTAAAGTGTATAATCCATACACTGAAGACATCATCATCGAGGAAATTAGCATGGAACTAAAGGAAAATTCCATGTTTAGGCTGAATGTTGACGGCATTCCGACAAATACAGCTAATAACGTTCCCATAGCGGCGGGAGATAGTTTGTACATATTTGCAGAAGTGACCGTGGACCCTGATGCCCCATTATCGGTAAGCCCTTTCATAGTGGAAGAATGGCTCATGTTTAACACCAATGGTAATGAACAGAAGGTTCTTTTAGAAGCCTGGGGGCAAAATGCCAATTATGTACCGAGGTTTGATGGGCAGGGTGATCAGGTATTGTTAAGCTGCAGCCTTGGTGAAGTCGTTTGGGATGATCCCAGACCATATGTCATATATGGCCTTTTGGCTATAGATAGCTGCACATTGACTATTCCTGCCGGGGCTGATATTTATGTACATGGAGGCATAGTTAGAACAACTGGTACAGATTTTTACAATGATGGTATCATCTTTACACTTGAGCACGGCATAATCAATATTAGAGGAACTGTGGATGAACCTGTCACCATTCAGAGCGACAGATTAGAACCTGAGTTTGCCGAAGTATCTGGACAGTATTCCGGAATTAGACTGGGTCGAGGTAGTACTGGACCTCATGTGGTAGAGCATGCACATATTAGGCATGCCATAGTGGGCATTTATACAGATTCAGCATCAGTGCTCACCGTTCGCAATTCTAAGCTGAGTTATTGCTCTTCTGCAGGTATAGCTGCCGTAAGATCTAAATTGGATATAGAGAATACACTTTTCCACAATAATGATGGCGGTGGCATAGCCATGGTCTATGGTGGAGAGTATAATCTGACATACTGCACAGTATCTAATCTGAATAGCTCAGCGCCTGCGCTTGCGGCGCAAAATTTCATATGCTATGATCCGCCTTTTTGTTCTGATGCTGATGCCTTTCCCATTCAGCTCAATGCGAGGAACAGCATCTTTGTTTCTGGAGGACGCGATGCCATTAGCCTTGGTAATGGTGTGCCCAGTGAACCACTGGCCTTTCAATATGACTTTCGGCACTGCCTCATGAATGTCGATGAATTGTTACGGTCCAACAACTTTAGCGATTTCTTAGATAATTGTGATTCATGTATAGATTACAGCCGCACCGAACCTTTATTCCTGAATATTGAAGAGAAAGACTTCACTCTTGATACCATGTCAGTGGCCAGAGACGAAGGCATCTTCTTGCAGGACGTCCAGACCGACTTACGCAATAACCCACGCAAAATGACACCAGACCTGGGCTGTTTTGAGTTTTTAGATTAGGTGGGGTAAAGTCTTCAATTCACCTCTCATCGGGTCTGATAAATTGTACACTTCTCAGTATGACGATACCTGCAACAAAAAATATAGTCAGCGCTAAAGCACTATAACGCATACTACCGGTTATTAAAATCAATGTGCCAAACCAAAAGGTCCCTAAAACAATGGAAGATTTTTCCAGCACTTCATAAAAACTGAAGAAGGAAGTAGGATCCTTTTTATAGGGATCGATAAGTTTAGCGTATGAAGATCTGGACAGTGATTGAATGCCTCCAAGCACAAGTCCTACCAATCCGGCAATGAT
>SLDF01000102.1 GCA_007125435.1 Saprospiraceae bacterium | reverse complement strand
ATCGGGTTGACTAAACGTCAAGCCGATAGTGATGGAACCGAGCCGCCCCCGGCTCGGCATCGACTACGCTCATTAAGATCTACATTCCTGTGTCTATAACCTTCACCATTCACACTTGACTGCGTGAGGGATAGAAGTGATATGAGCAGGTATGGCATAGTTAGTGGAGCGCTGGAGGGAGGGGCGACCGAACGGAAGCCCCTCAAAACAGCAGCGACACTCTATGGTAGACCTGTGAATACAAGCGGATAGCCCGACCCGTAGGGTCACGCCATAAAAAAAGTCTCTGAACTACTGCTCAAAGACTTTCTAAATGTGGGATATAATCTGTAACTCAATTACTTGGATACCAAGCGTGTCTTTTCTTTGATTCTTGCTTTTTTACCGACAAGGTTTCTTAGGTAGTAGATTCTTGATCTTCTGACTTTACCTCTTTTTAATACCTCAATACTGACGATATTTGGAGAGTTCATAGGGAAGATTCTTTCTACACCTACGCCATTTGACATTTTTCTTACGGTGAAGGTCTTATTGCCTTCATTACCTTTTATCTGTATGACATCACCTCGGAACGCCTGAATTCTCTCCTTGGCGCCCTCGATGATTTTATAGTTGACAACAACAGTGTCTCCAGCTCTGAATTCTGGGAATTCTCTGTCTGTCGGCTTATATTGATTTTGTACAAATTTAATTGAATCCATCTCTTATTGTATTTAATCTTTTCGAATAAGGGTGCAAAGATAATATTAATAATCAATGTTGTGCTTTTATGTCGGGAATTTTTTGAGGAAATTTGTTCGTGTTGACCTGATAATCAATTGCTTTTGCAAATTATCGGAGCAGCTGTGCATTTCTATTCGGTCCGCTTTGGGTTAATTTAGTGATTTTTCAATATGTAACGCTGTGAAAGTTAATGGCTACAAAACTAATGTGGCAAAACCTTTGATTTCGCGTTTATTGCCTCTGACATCCTCATATTCGACCAGGACGACGTAGACGCCTACCGGTGCAAGTTTACCTCGATTATTGTATCGGCCATTCCATCCTAAATTTGGGTCGGTGGACTTGAACACTTCCTCGCCCCATCTATTCCAAATGGTCATGAGGAAGTTTTCCATATATTCGAATGTGCCTGTGCCACGATAATCATCGTTGAGACCATCTTCATTGGGTGAAAATGCATTGGGCAGGAAGTATCTTACCTCCGGCTCTACGTCGATGATCTTGACAATGGTATCCTGACAACCACTGGGGTGGGTGACAATAAGCTGCACTTCATATATGCCGGTGTCCGGAAATACAAATGTCGGATCGGGTAAAAGTGTATTACCAACGCCACCAAAGTCCCACTCCCAGAAAGATGCGCCTTCTGATTGGTCCGTAAAGCTGACCTGCCTGTTAAACTGGCTGATGACCTTGGGATTGAAGTCGAAGTCTGCTATGGGTGAAGGCAGGACATTAACAAGTCCTTCGAATGTCTCGCTAGCCTCACAGCCAATGGGTGAAGTAATGTCTACTGTGACAGTGTATAGCCCGGGCTCTTCATAAATATGTGCTGTCTCTATGCCTTCACCCGTATTGCCATCGCCAAAGTCCCAAATAACGGTATATGTAGAGTCAATAGGCCTGGATAAATTGAAAAAATTAATAGGCGCAGGATCACAGGCTTCTGCCCTATCCGGACCTACTATGACTTCCTCCGGTACGGGAAAATATGAAACCGGCAATGTAATCTCATCTTCACAGTCGTTGATGTCTACTACAGTGAGTGTCACATCAAAGAGACCAGGAATATCGTATTCGTGTGTCGGGTTTTGTTCGCTACTCTCATTACCATCTGCAAAGTCCCATTCCCAGCTTTGAAAGGCTCCACTGCCTGTGGTCGATAGGTCGGTAAAGACCACATCTCCTGCAATACACGTATCGTATTCAAACTCGAAATCGGCATTGATCTCAGGGAATATGTCGATAATGATATCTATGGAGTCTGAGCAAGGCAAACCTCTGTTGATAACCAACTGTCCTATATACTGTCCGGTATCCGGAAAAACGATGGTCGGATCTATGTCATTTGATATTTCCGGATCAGCTCCGGGAAACTCCCACGAATAGGAGGTGATGAATCGTCGCTGTCCACTCTGATTGACAAAGGTGATCTCATTGTTGCCACACGATCTCAGATAATATTGTTGTCCATCCAAAATGGCCTCTGCCTCTATACCAGCAAATACCTGAACATCACAGTCTGCAGTATTGAATTGAAAATCGCGTCGGGTCGTATTGAGAAACTCGCCATCCCTATACTCATCCACACATACGCCCACCACAAACTGTCCCAGGATGTTGGGCGTGCCAGTGATTAATCCAGTCTCAGCGTCTATTCTTACCTGTGGGTCTCCAAGCATAGGATTGTTAAAAGAATAAGGAGGTACGTATACTACAGGGTCATATGGTGGGGGGCATCCGGGAGTAGGTATGATACCAGTACATGTGCCTACAGGCAATCCCGGTCTATCCGGCCCACCATCTCTACCCGCACCGTCCAGTGGTGCACAAAACCTATAAACAAGTGAGTCACCATCCAGATCTGTAGCACTGTGATCAAATTCAAATGGTACATCTGCACAGATTACTGTTGGCGGAAATTCGTTGAAAGAAGCCGATGAATTACATACCCTCTGAGCTTCCGGTGTGATCTCTACAAAAAAGGTAGCTCCGGTACCGTCTGGGTCAAATATGTTATTGATCGTCACATTTCTGCAGCATCTTTGCCATACAATATAGATGCTCTCATCTCTGGGCGGTATATTGTCCACAACAAAGGTATATATCCCTCTTCTTACGCACAAGTCAGGTGGATTCTCCAGACATTCATAGTCCGGTGCCTCTATAAATCCTCTGTCCTGTACCTGTACAGGTATGGCTTGGAGTGTGCTACTCTGATTCAATTGGTTGCAGTCCAGATTACTCTCTCCGCCGCAGGCATAAACCCCAAAGTCATTCACAGGGTCAAACTGTGCACAATTAACACAATTGCAATCAATATATAAGGTAAGGGATACAGCATAACGTCCCGGTGCCACACACCTATAAGTCATATCCCCACCAATGATGTGTCCTGCTCTTGAGTCAAGGCTCATGCTAATCATCAATGCAACCCATAAAAGTACACCTGTAAAAAAACGCCTCACTCTCTATTTCTTTTGCTGTCGTGGTAGTATCAGGATAAATTTTAACCGCATCTGTTTACTTATAGTTCACCACATACGCTCTATTATAAACACGCCGATCTTGCATATATTATATTAAAGGTACAAATTTAGAGTACATATCTAGGGTTAAATGTACGATTTTCTTTTTGATCCCTTGGGCATCACCCTTCTCCTATCGTCGGCGGGTCGCTACGTTGCAGGGCTCCCTAATCGGTCGGCCTCTGCTCTATTATCATTGCGCAGAGTCTGGCTCCTGGCGTCGCCACCCTTTCACATCGCTGATGCATTGCGCTCGTAAAAACAATATTTGCAGATTCATCAATATCATAAAGAGACTAAAAGGGGTAACCGAATGCCAGATTCCATATGATATTCTCTCTTCGCCATTCACGTTGTCCAATATTAAACTCAGATAACCACCTTTGTCCCTGTGGTAAAAATGGTTTTCTCAAAGGTGTACCTACATCAAGGCGAATAACAAAGAAATTCAAATCAAACCTCAGTCCAAATCCTGTACCAATGGCCAATTCTCTCCACCAACTTGACGAAATGCCCGATCCGGGTAGTACCTCATTTTCTCTTAATAACCATATGTTTCCCGCATCCAGGAAGAATGCCCCTTTAAAAAACCCTGCTATGGGAAAGCGGTATTCGACATTAGCTTCCAGCTTGATATCTCCACTTTGATCAAAAAATGCGGCGATACCTGCCATTTCAGGTTGATATGTTCCCGGACCCATGCTTCTGATTCTAAATGCTCTTAAACTATTGGGACCACCAGAGAAATATTGCTTGATGAATGGTAATGAATTTGAATTGCCATATGAAATACCCGCACCACCAAATGCCCTTAATACCAGCCTTCTGTCTTTTTGCAGGTCTATGTAATATCTGATGTCTGAATCCATTTTACTATACTGGGCATAGACTTGATTAAAAATGGTCTTTTCGCCGGGTCCTTCGAATAGTGTCTGGACACCCTTCAGCGCATTACCTGAAAAGTCAATATTGGTCAGGAAAAACAGGCGTTCACTCACGTCTTTACTCCAGCCTAGCTCACTGTAGAGAAATGAATAATTAAGTCCAATAATGAATTGCTCCTGAAAGCTTCTTCTCAATACAGGGTTGTTATTCAATATCTCTTCGAAGGCATCTGACGTAGAGGATAGGTCTACGAAGTTGATAGAGATGGGGTGAACCTCATGTGTGACAAATTGATTGGCTCGCCATCGATAGCCATAAGTCAACAGAAAGGAATTCAGCTGATAAAACTGTACCCTGTTAAGAATACTATAATTCATAGCAATCTTAGTATTCGGTACCGTGGGTAGTTTTTTCCTTCTATAATCAAATGGTAATACTAATCGTGGTATGATAATAGCTGCTTCCAGTCCAACTTCATATGAATTAAGACCTGTTAGTTCTCCGGAAGCAAATTGAGTCTCAAACCCCAATTTGCCGGTAATTTGTAGCATTTCTGCACCCTTAAATATATTCCTGTTTCTGTAGTTGATCAAGGCAAGTGGGCCGACAAAGTTATTTGACTTTGAAAGACCCTGAAGCTCTGCTCGAAGTGATCGTCTTTTTAAAGGTGTTAAAAACACATGAGCAGATAGCGTCTTTATACTATCTATGCTGTCAATAGGGTTGGGTAGTAGTCTTATATTCACAAAACGGAAGTTTCCGGTTGAATTAAGTCTACTGGTACTCAATGATTGCAACCTACCATTAAACATTGTGCCCGGTTTAAGGACAAAAAACTCTGATAATCTGTCATGTCTTACAGAGGGCCCTCTATCAATAAACTTAATGCCTTCGTAATAACTTGTATCACCACCCTCACTAGCACCACGTAATGAATAATTGGTGTGGACTGTGATACTTTCTATTACATAAGGCACCATTGCATCCTCAGGTATACCTTTTTTTAGTGTCACGTAGAGATTAAATTTGTGATCTTCGACAAGATTAGTATCTACCTTAAATAAGAGATAGTCTGGTCTAAAATTGAAGTAACCTTTACTTCTCAGGTAATTACTTATACGTACTCTCTCGGATTTGAGGCTGTCTAAATCGTAGCGCGACCCCTCTACAAGTTGACTCCTTCCTACAGATATGGCTACCAATTGACTGATCTCACTGGTATCTTTATTATATATATATTCT
>SLDF01000093.1 GCA_007125435.1 Saprospiraceae bacterium | reverse complement strand
TCTATGGCGTACTCGCCTTGATTGAAGGGGCCGTCTTGCTCCCAGTGCATGCATGTCTCCTGTGTTGTGTTATCGTACTCGAGTTCTTTGATCTGGGTAAAACGGATGCGCTGATTGTTTTCACTGCTTATGAATATACCTGAGCCCAGACCTTCTACGGATATGGTCTCGCCCTGCGGTGACAATATGCGGATGTAAAACCGCTCGTAACCCGGATCGGTGACGACGTTATCTTCAAGTGTGAAACAGATATTGAGTCTATCAATGTTTGATGCTTTTCTTCTTTTGCGCTGCTTGCCGCTAGAGCGGATGGTTACGCCTTGTACTTCTATATTGTCCACCTGGACAGCGGAAGCCCTGCTGACTTTTTTGGAGAGTTCGATATTCTGCTTGGATAGCTCTGTTTTTTCTGTTTCGAGGCTGGTCTTTTCTGTCAAAATCTGATCTTTCTCCATCTTAGTCTTTTGGACAGTTTCCTGGAGATTGATATTCTCGCTGGAGAGCTCTTGGTTGGCAAGCTCTAATGCTTTGTTTCGGCTTTTTAGTTCCTCTATTTCTTCTACATATTGTGCTGTCTGTGCTTTAAGCTCTGCAATTTGAGCTTTGGCGGCATTAAAGTCAGACTTGGTCTTTATCAATTGAGAGATTTGATTCTTTTGTTGCTTGAGTTCTTCTTTCTGTGCGTCAATCATAGCATTCAGTTCCTCATTATTACCTCTTAGCGACTCTAGTTCGGCAAGTGATTCATAGTACTGACGCTCCAGGTCTGCCTGCAGTCCGGCAGCTTCTTCCAGTTGCTCCTCTTTCTGGGACACTTGCTTACTCTGCTGGAACGTATTGATGGCAAGAAAACCAATAATCCCCAATAGCACAATAATGGTGACGATATAGAAAGTTTTCTGATTATTCTGTGAAGACTTCATAGATATGTTTTGATTAATCTGTTCTAAATATATAATATAGTTTGCAAGGTTAAGCCAAATTCAGTTATAAATAACCATAAAATAAGGAATAATATTATTTGACGGTCCGGTATAAAAGCCTAAATTGCCGATCATGTAAATATACCTAAAACTAATTAAAATGGTTGGTAATATTGATTACAAGCGCATTCTATTTTTGGATATTGAGACGGTTTCATCATCGAGATCTTTTGAAGACATGGATGAAGACAAGCGCAAACTGTGGGAGAAGAAAAGTCGATTCATGGTCAAGCAATATGATGATGACATGTCAGAAGAAGAGAAAGTCAAAAGCAGCTATACAGATAAGGCAGCTATTTTTGCTGAGTTTGGCAAGATCGTATGTATCACCGTTGGCATAGTGACAGGGCAAACCGGCGAGTGGGGACTACGGATCAAATCTTATGCCGATGATGATGAGAAACAACTGCTGATGGAGTTCTCAGAGCTATTAAGTCAATACTATAACAATCCTCAGACACAAGGCCTTTGTGGTCACAACATTAAGGAATTCGATGTGCCATATATTTGCAGGCGAATGATAGTCCACGGACTTAATCTACCTCACATTATCAATATCGCCGGTAAAAAGCCATGGGAGACCAAGCACTTGATAGATACATTAGAACTGTGGAAGTTTGGTGACATCAAACACTATACATCGCTTGAATTACTGGCCGGCTTGCTTGGCATTCCTACACCCAAGGATGATATAGATGGCTCTATGGTCGGTAAGGTCTACTGGGAGGATAATGATCTTGACCGCATAGTGACCTACTGTGAGAAAGACGTGGTCACCGTCACCAATCTCTTTTTTAGGCTCAATAATGAGCCGCTCATACATGATGATGATATCAAATTTATCAAATAGGGTTGATTTCACATGGATAATTTTACCTTTGCAGGGCTAATCGTCAATGAGTACGGTGAGGGATTATTTTATTTTTAATTTTAGATAAGTAGATACCATGCCTTTAATAGCGCCTTCAGTTTTAGCTGCTGATTTTACAAATCTTACTTCGGAAGTTCGCAAGGTCAATGAGAGTGATGCAGATTGGTTTCATCTCGATGTGATGGATGGCCGTTTTGTGCCTAATATTTCTTTTGGTCAATTCATCGTAAAGGCTATCGAAAGTATAGCAGAAAAACCATTAGATCTTCACTTGATGATTGTAGAACCGGAAAAGTATGTTCCTGAGTTTGCCGCTGCCGGTGCTGACGTGATTACTGTGCATTATGAAGCTTGTCCACACCTTCACCGCAACATCCATCAGATCAAAGACCTAGGTAAAACCGCCGGAGTAGCGATCAATCCGCATACGCCGGTTCAAGTCCTTAGAGATGTGATCAATGACATAGATATGGTCTGTATCATGTCGGTCAACCCCGGTTTTGGTGGACAGAAATTTATACAAAAGACGTATGACAAGGTCAGGCAACTCAGACAGATGGCAGCTGAGCACCAATGCGAAAATCTATTGATAGAGATTGATGGAGGTGTATCTATGGCCAATGCGACGGAGTTGATACAGGCTGGTGCAGATGTATTGGTTGCCGGGTCAGCTGTATTTCGCGCCGATGATCCACAGAAAGTCATCCGAGACCTTAAAAATGCCGGTCAGCACACTACACAAATCTAAGCGCCGTTAATCTGCTATGTTTTTTATCCACAGCGTACTTTTTATGAGACGATCTCTGCTTCTGTGCATACTTTTACCTTTAAGCTTTATGGTGAGGTCTCAGGAGTTCATATCGTCTACGCTACAGGGAGTCGTGACTGATGCGGAGACTGGCGAACCACTCGAGTTTGTCAATGTGTTTTTGGAGGAAAATCAATTCAATACTCAGACTAATGAAAAGGGATTTTTCAGATTAAATATTCCGTCAGAAACGGACTTTACCCTGGTTATCTCTCGCATTGCCTACAAAGAGATCAAGCTGTCGATAGAAGGCCTTGCTCCGGGTAGGATCAATCAGATTGATATTGCCCTTGTCCCGCTTGAGTCTCAGGTATCTGTAACCATCACTGAGACTAAGATGGATCGCCCCGGTATGATCCGTGAAAATGTAGAAGCACTCAAAATTCTACCATCTACTACGGGCAACCTGGAAAGTATACTCCCTCACATCGCCCTCGGAGCCTCCGGTGGAACCGGTGGTGAGCTCAGTTCTCAGTATCAGGTACGAGGTGGTAATTATGATGAAAACCTGATCTATGTCAATGACTTTGAAATTTATCGGCCTCAGTTGATCCGGTCAGGACAGCAAGAGGGTCTCACATTCGCCAATATTGATCTGATCAGAGATCTTTCCTTTTCCTCCGGTGGTTTCCAGGCCAGATATGGTGACAAGATGTCTTCTGTGCTCGATGTCAGGTATAAGCTGCCTGAGGAGTTCAGAGCCTCTGTAAGTGGTAGCTTCTTAGGTGGTAGTGCCCATATAGAGGGTTCCAAGGATCTGGGCAAGGGAGGCTACAGAAAATTTCGATACCTTGTCGGTGCTCGATATAAGACGACGCGGTACTTATTAGGCAGCCTTGACATACAGGGTGAGTATATTCCCGACTTCTACGATGTACAGGCCTATCTGACCTACGATCTGAGCAAAGATTTTCAGCTGGCTTATCTGGGCAATTTCAATAGCAGTGTATACCAGTTTATACCCACTGTCGGTAGTGCCGCTAGGGGGCTGATAGATTTTACACTTAATCTCCGGACGCGTTTTACAGGTCAGGAGGTTAGTGATTTTACGACGACATTTCACGGCTTATCACTGACCTGGCTGCCTGACAGACAGCGCAATCCGATCTATATGAAGCTATTAGTGTCCACTTATCAGAGCAATGAAAACGAACGCATTGACATCATAGGTGATTACGACTTAGTACAGATCGAGACCAATCCCAATGTAGAAGGTGCCGGCGAGCCCATAGCTGTTCTGGGGCGAGGTGTACAGCATTTGTTTGCCCGGAACTACCTCGAGTCCAATGTGGCTAATATTGAATGGAAGGGTGGGATAGAGCTGCAAAAGTTCCATGACGATACACGTGTCACATCTTCAGATTTCATTCAGTGGGGTATACGCTTACAATATGA
Source organism: Saprospiraceae bacterium (assembly GCA_007125435.1). Taxonomy (GTDB): domain Bacteria; phylum Bacteroidota; class Bacteroidia; order Chitinophagales; family Saprospiraceae; genus SLDF01. The sequence goes on along the minus strand of SLDF01000093.1, from coordinate 1,346 downwards.
TTTTATCGATGATTACATCAATGAGTGGGAGCGGTTGGACTCGGCTCTGTATTCTCTACCATTTGACCCCACCCAGGTCATGGTCAATCGCGTGTTTAAAAGTGAAAATTTACTGCGCTCAGGCAGGGTACAGATGTTTGTACAGGATGTGTACAATTATCGCAAAGACGGCGTAGCTGAATGGCAATTTTCTTATGGTCTCCGCTACAATTATTGGTCGCTTAATAATGAATCCATCATATCACCGAGAGCACAGGTATCCTACAAACCGTTGAATAGTAAGAGAGATATCGCCTATCGCTTTTCGACCGGTATGTATCATCAGCCACCATTCTACAGAGAGCTTCGCCGTATTGATGGCACCGTCAACCCCGATGTGCGGTCTCAGAAAAGTGCCCATTTCCTGGCCGGACTGACCTACGACTTTGAGACTGGCAAGAATTATCCTGTAAAGTACAGATTCATTGCCGAGGCCTATTACAAAGAATTGTGGGACCTTGTCTCCTATGATGTAGAGAACGTAAGGATCCGATACAGCGGTGAAAATGACGCTACCGGATACGTCACAGGAATCGACCTCAGGCTCAATGGCGAATTTGTACCCGGCGTTGAGTCCTGGTTCAATGTATCCTTCCTACGCGCCCGGGAGCGATTAGACGGCGTACAGCACCTCAGGAGAGATATTGGCGATACTGACGCCAGAGAGGTCAGCAGTGTGCCCCGACCTACAGATCAGGTCATGATCTTTTCGGTGTTTTTCCAGGACTACCTGCCCAACAATGAAAACCTCAAAGTCCATATGAACTTTACCTACGGCACCGGCCTTCCCTTCGGCCTACCCGAGAACAACCGCATATTCAGAAACACCTATCGTTTTACGCCTTATCGCAGGGTCGATATCGGCTTCTCATTTCTATTGTGGAATGAAACCTGGCGCGAGAAAAAGCCTCTTCATTTCCTCCGATTTACCCGCAACACCTGGCTCAGTATCGAAGTCTTCAACCTCCTTCAGATGCAAAATGTAGCCAACAACACCTGGGTAAAATCTATATTCAACCAACAATACGCCATCCCCAATTACCTGACTTCCAGAAGGATCAACCTTAGATTCCGTGTAGATATATAGTGTAGATTGAGATGTTTGGTGATTTGGGCGTGTCCCTACGCTATGCCTCGCTCATCGCTCATCATAGCTTCGGGCCGGGCTATTCGCTTGTATTCCTGTCTGTCTCATGGGCAGTCATTATGTATCTGGTGGCTTCCTCCGGTCGCCCCCACCTACATATTCCTGCTATCCATTCGTCAGCCACTCATATCGCTAACCCGGTTTATGTATTGGAAAGTCG
>SLDF01000152.1 GCA_007125435.1 Saprospiraceae bacterium | reverse complement strand
TGTGAGAAAAAATGTAAGTTATTCTCGGCTACTTATGCTCTCACAGATAACACAGATTTACACAGAAATTAGACCTGTGGTGTTCTGTGATTTCTGTGAGAAAAAATGTAAGTTATTCTCGGCTACTTATGCTCTCACAGATAACACAGATTTACACAGAAATTAGATCTGTGGTATTCTGTGATTTCTGTAAGAAAAAAGTAAGTTGTGCACGGCATCTTTATGCTCTCACAGATTATGCAGATTTACACAGAAATTAGATCTGTGGTGTTCTGTGATTTCTGTGAGAAAAAAGTTTGTTATTTACAGCATCTTTATTCAGCTTCTGTGCGGGAAGACTCCGCCAGCAGATCGTCGTCATTTTCCTGAGACCAGTCAGTGCGTGCCAGGGCTATGATGATAATACCGGAAAAAGTCATAACAAGTTTGATAACAAATGAAAACAGCTCACCTGGCCTCTCCAAGAATGCAAGAAAGGTAAACCTAAGGCCTATCATGCTGAACACTATAGAGAGAACGCCTAACATTAACAATAAAAAACCTATAATGGTAAACCAGCCTTTTAAACTTTGCATTGTATTCGTGTTGTCGTGCAAAAATAATCAAATCAAATGATTAACTTTACAATTAATAAAATTGTGAGTTAAATTATAAACGGCTATTAGCTGCAATATGTTGAATCCAGACTTAACATTGGAAACTAAAGAATATATAAATGTAAGTGTATGCTGAAAATCATTGAATGTCCAAGAGATGCTATGCAGGGCATTAAGACATTCATACCGACAGAATCGAAGATAAAGTATATCAATCAACTATTAAAAGTGGGTTTTGATACGATAGACTTTGGGAGCTTTGTATCACCAAAAGCTATACCTCAGATGAAAGATACATCAGAAGTACTAGCAGGCCTAAATATCGATGGGTCACAAACTAAACTACTCGCAATAGTAGCTAATGAAAGAGGTGCTGAAAATGCATTGCGTCATAAGGAAATCTCCTATTTGGGATATCCTTTCTCGATTTCTGAGACTTTTCAAATGCGCAATACCAACGCCACCATAGAAGAATCTGTAGAAAGGGTCAAACAAATACAGACTATGTGTCAACAGCAGGATGTAATGTTGGTGGTTTATGTATCTATGGGGTTTGGTAATCCATACGGTGACACGTGGAATGCTAACATTGTAAAAAAATGGGTTGACCAATTGATTGATATGGACATTCGTATCCTATCTTTGTCCGATACAATTGGTATTGCTAACCCAAAGAGTATAGAATACATTTTTTCAAATGTGATACCCAATTATAAGGGTGTGGAGTTCGGTGCCCATCTACATACACAGGCCAGTGCCTGGAAGGAAAAAGTTGATGCAGCATATCATGCCGGATGTAGACGATTCGACTCTGCTATAAGGGGTTATGGTGGTTGTCCCATGGCAAAAGACGATCTGACCGGTAATATGGCTACAGAAAACCTTTTGTATTATCTGGATGAAATAGACGCTGATCTGAATATTGACCGAAAGGCATTTAACCAGGCCATGTCTATGGCACTTGATATATTTCCTCATTAAAAACCTTAAGATGCTGATAACACAAGTCGATTTTATGAGCCCTTTTTATGATGAATGTGTACGTCTAAGGTATGATATATTGAGAGCTCCATTAAAATTGAACTTTGAAGTCGAACAATTGGAGAAGGAATATATTGATTACCATATAGCCTGCTATGATTTGCATTTTAATCTAATGGGGTGTATGGTACTGACTCCTCAAGGTGTCGATAAGATAAAAATGAGACAAGTGGCTGTCGATGAAAAATACCAGAGACATGGCATTGGTAAAAAAATGACAGTATACGCTGAGGAGTTATCAAGCGAACTAGGCTTTAGTATTATGTATTGTCATGCTAGAAAAACTGCCGTACCATTCTATGCAAAAATGGGATATAAAGAAGTAGGTAAACCATTTAAAGAGGTTAATATACCTCATATGAAGATGGAGAAACAAATTAAGCACTAAACATATAATATAAAAATCATGAGCGAATCAAAAACAACATTACTAGTATTAGCTGCCGGAATGGGCAGTAGATACGGAGGATTAAAACAACTTGATGAAGTTGGCCCAAATGGAGAAACTATTATAGATTATTCACTTTATGATGCTATAAATGCAGGATTTAACAAAGTGGTATTCATCATCAGGGAGGAGTTTCATCAAGAGTTTAAGGAAAAGATTTCCTCAAAGATCGAGAATAAGGCTGCAGTACATCATGTATTTCAAGCTATCAATACACCAATAGAAGGCGTCAATGTGGATATAGACCGCTTAAAGCCCTGGGGAACAGGCCATGCTGTACTGGTGGCTAAAGATGTCATTAATGAGCCCTTTGCTGTTATCAATGCAGATGACTATTACGGTGTGGATGCTTTCAAAAAAGCATATGATTTTCTCAATAATAAAGCATCATCTACTCATCATGGTATAGTCGGCTATGTCCTGAAAAACACATTATCAGATAATGGACATGTATCCAGAGGTGTATGCGAGGTTAACAGTAAAAACATGCTGACATCTATTAATGAAAGAACAAAGGTTGAAAGGGAAAATGGTAAGGTCTATTATGAAAAAGATGGAGATAAAATCGAACTAAATGAGGACTCTGTGGTCAGTATGAACTTCTGGGCCTTTCATCAGAGTATATTTGAGCATCTTCACTCAGGATTTAAATTATTTGCCATCCAAAATCAGGACAATCCCAAGGCAGAGTATTTCATTCCTTTAGTAGCAGAAGCATTAGTGAAATCAGATGTAGCTAAATTTGAAGTCATGACGTGCAATGACAAGTGGTTTGGCGTTACATATAAAGAAGACAAACCGGACGTACAGGCAGAATTGGTGGAGATGGTAGAAAAGGGCATTTACCCCAGCCCACTGTGGTAATGAATTATAAAAGTAAAAGTATTCTATGTCAAAAGGATGGAATGTAGGTGATAAAAAACAGTTTCAAGTCACATCAGAAGACAGAACAGAACGAGCTGTATTGGTCGGTGTAATTCAACAAGATCAGACAGATGAAATAATAGAGGAATATCTTGATGAATTGGAGTTTTTAGCACTTACAGCTGGTGCAAAAACCATAAAGAGATTTACTCAAAAATTATCGCACCCGGATAGCAGAACCTTCATAGGAAAAGGCAAGCTGGAGGAGATAGTGGACTATGTAGAAGATCACGATATTGACATGGTGATTTTTGACGACGATTTATCCGGCAAGCAAACTAATATATTAGAGCAGAAGCTCAAGCGAAAAATTATTGATAGAAGTACGCTCATATTAGACATTTTTGCCTCACGTGCACAAACGGCTCAAGCTAAAACACAAGTAGAGCTTGCGCAAATGCAATATCTACTACCTAGGCTACGAGGCCTTTGGACACACTTGGAAAGACAAAGGGGTGGTATCGGGATGCGAGGTCCTGGTGAAAAAGAGATTGAAACGGATAGAAGAATTGTTAGAGATAAAATATCCCTTCTCAAGAAAAAACTGGAGAAAATTGATATGCAGTCTCAGACCCAAAGACAAAATCGGGGCGAAATGGTACGCGTAGCACTCGTAGGTTATACTAATGTAGGCAAGTCTACAATAATGAATCTGCTGAGCAAATCTGATGTCTTTGCTGAAAATAAGTTGTTCGCTACTTTGGATACGACCACAAGAAAGGTAGTTTGGGATAATATGCCATTTTTGTTATCTGATACAGTTGGCTTCATTAGAAAACTTCCACATCATCTTATTGAAAGTTTTAAGTCAACACTTGATGAGACACGCGAAGCTGATATTTTAATACATGTGGTAGATATAGCCCACCCACAGTATGAAGACCACATCAAAACTGTATTAAAAACTTTGAGAGAGTTAAATATAGAGGGTAAGCCAGGCCTACTTGTCTTCAATAAAATTGATAAATACAGAGACAGACACTTTGATGAATACGTAGATAGTGAGACTCAAGAAAATATATTAAATGACTTGAGTGAGCGACTCCGAAATGAATATGAACAGGAAAATGTTTTCATTTCTGCATTAAAGAACGAGAACATTCAGGAGATGCGGGATAAATTAAGCACCCTTATCTCTGAGATATATGCTAAGACTTATCCCTATCTAATCAAAAGGTGGTAAGCTCCTTATCTACTACCAGTAATTGTAGTGTTCATGTACTCGATTTTGCCATTTAACTGATTTAATACTGCAAGGTATTGTTCAATCCAAAACGGTACTTTATCCAATTCACCTGTTGAAATAATGTATTGTAGCGGTGGTAAAATCCAACTTGCATAACCACTGAAAGGATCTGAAGCAGCATAAAGTGATTTGAACCACTCTCCAAATGGCATACCGGGATCGTATATAAATGACTGTTCAAGACTTAAAAACTGCTTATTTAGCTGTTTAATTTGCTGATCTGACAATGAACTCACCTTATGTTCTTTTGATAAATTTTTCTTAAATGAATTAATCGATTCATCTAATACTGCGAGCATCTCAAAGACAGGATCTATCAAGGCCTCATCAACACCTTTTTTAGTCAATTGCTCTTTTGCTTTATCAAAATGATGATATAGGTCTGTAACATATCGCTCTATATCATAGGGAATGATATCAGCATTTGCCAAAGAACTGATTAGTATGGTTATATACTTTGCCATCATATCTCCCATTACATATGTTGAGTCCAGAAAGCGTTCATAGAAAGTAAGATTGTCATAAGCAGTGTGATATAAATAGGTGTTACTTGATGACACCGCAGTACTGGGAATACCACAAAATGCATAGAATGGTAAATGATCAGAACCGCCTCCAAGTGATCGTATAGGTGGTTCGCTTGAGGCTTGTCTGCCCTTATTCCACACATCGTAAAGCGTCTTGCTTGAGTCCGGGAAAGATACATATTTTGCCGCATCAGTGACAACAGACTTTAAGGTAGGAGCAGAAGCGGCCGAAAAATAGCGTCCGGTAACCGCTGCATCTAAATTGATGTAAGCAACGACCTTACCTTTGAGTTCATCTTGAAATTGCTCTACCCATTCTGTAGACCCAATAATCCCATGCTCTTCTGCATCCCAATGTGCGATCAATATGGATCGCTCTGGTCGGTGACCACTCCCCTTTAGTTGGCCATATATATTCCCTACTGCCAGACAGAGTGCTGTTCCACTGTTAGGATCAGCGGCTCCAAATGTCCAAGCGTCATAATGACTACCAATAATGATCCACTCTTCTGGATAGGTATTGCCTTTTATTTGACCTACGACATTTGTAATACGACGCATGTCCTTTTGTTGGTCTACCATTACACGGACTTTCAAATCAGGACCACCGGACAGTCTGTAAGTAAATGGGCAGCCGCCCTGCCATGATTGAGGAACGGCAGCGCCTTCCATCTGACTCAAAATCTCTTCGGCAGCATCATAACCCAATACTGTCACAGGTATATTATGAAATGGCAAATGATCAGGATTCAATCTTTCTATATTTTCATCTCCATCGATGGGCAGTGCAGGCTTGCCCGGTGTAAGTGGGTCCCCTACATAGTCTAATGTAAGCAGAGACCCTCGCTGCACTGCCGTGCCATTAAAGTAGGGTCCATCAGGATATACAAGCCCTTTATAATAACCGGAGTCTTTAGGATCAGTGTAGATAATCAGTCCGGCAGCTCCATACATCTCTGCATATTTAGCTTTGAAACCTCTAAAGTTTCCACCGTACCTGGCGATAATAATTTTTCCATTTAGGTCAATATCGTTTTTAAGCAGAAATTCAAAATCCTCTTTTCTCGCATAGTTAGCGTACACCACTTCAGCAGTTACATCACCGCTGCCTGACCAGGCAGTCCATCCTTTAGTCAGCGCACTATGACCAGAATACGAATCGCCTTTAATAATATTCTCTTTTTGATTGAGGACTGAGCGTTTGGGCTCTACTATTTCTACTAGGGATTCACCGGGCTTTGCAGAGATATAGACATCATAGGGATATTCCTGGACAGACAGTCCACTCTCTTTCATAGCTTTTGCTATATACATACGTACACTATCGTTTGCTACAGTACCTGCAGGATGCGGATGGGCACACAAATGTTGCAGATGTTTACCAAATTGATTTGACAAATCAAAACTATTAGTCAAATCAACAACTTGAAGGTGTTTTTCTATAGAATTTGATTTGAAAAATATTGAATCCTGACTTTTACCAACGATGCAAAAGGTCAAAAGAAGAGCAACAAACACGAGTCTTTGGTACATATTATGATATTGATGAAATTAACATTAAGCACATGCTTCTTGCAAGATAACGAGTAGAATTGTAATATGCCATGTGGTCTGATTATCCTCAATCATTAGAAACCAAATGTTGTATTTCCAAAAAGAGTCTAAGTCATCAAGCCCTCCTGCCAAATTCGTAATGCAAATTCTGCAACGACTACACAAATATAATATTTACATATATGACCAATGTAAATAAACACCAGAATATTATAAAACAATTTAATTTGAGTCGTCAGAGTTTGTCCATATTTTCAATGATATCATCTGCTTTTCTTAAGTACTGGCTTTTTTGCTCATCAGACATTTTATTAATATGTCGATAGGCCATGCCGATTCTAGGATTATTTTTCAGCTTATCCTCGTGGCGTAAATAAAATGCCCAGTACAAACTATTAAAAGGACAGGCTTTATCTCCAAATTTATCTTTGTAGTTATAGTGACAATTTTTACAATGGTCACTCATCTTATTGATGTAGTTAGCCGATGAAACATATGGCTTAGTACCGACTATGCCTCCATCTGCAAACTGACTCATACCACGAGTATTAGGCATTTCAACCCATTCTATAGCATCGATATAAATACCTAGATACCAATCATCGATTTCATTGGGATGACAACCTAGCAGCAAAGCAAAATTACCAGTCACCATTAATCTTTGGATGTGATGCGCATAAGCATAATCCAATGACTGATTAACAGCTACAGACAGACACTTCATCTTAGTGTTACCATCCCAATACCATTTTGGTAATGTATTTTTGTGTTCCAATTCATTCATAGTAGCGTATTTGGGCATATTGATCCAGTAAATACCTCTTATAAACTCTCGCCATCCTATAATTTGCCGCACAAACCCTTCAACATTGGACAGATCTATATTATTGCGATTTTCGCACCAGTGATCTATCACCCTCTTGACAACATATAATGGATGTAAAATTTTGGTATTTAAAGCAAAAGAAAGTCGAGAATGGAAAAGCAAGTAATCTCTATCTGTAAGCGCATCCTGATAAGTACCAAAATGAGGCAGTCCCAGTTCTATAAAATCATTCAGATATGCCTCAGCCTGCTCTACATCAATTGGCCAAACAATAGCGGCATCTTCTATTCTTCCTATGGTCTCAATACCAGCTTTTTCAATCTTATCAAATACAGCTGAAGCATCGTTTTTGACATGGTATCGCTTCGGTATTTCCACTCCTTTAGGAAGAGACTTCCTATTTTGATGGTCATAATTCCATTTGCCACCCTCCGGCTCATCATTTTCATCCACTAGAATACTTAACTGCTTACGCATCTTTCTGTAAAAGGACTCCATCAGCATTGATGTTTCCGGTTTAAAATACTGATCTATTTCCTTGTAGTTGATTAGAAAGTGTTCTGACTCCACAAAAGATGTCTTAATACCAGATGCACTGAAAAATGCATCTATTTCTTCCAGGAGACGGTATTCATCAGGATATTGACATTCAACAGTAGATATGTCATATTCATCAATAATCCACTTAAGATTCTCAGTGACAGATTGTTTATTAATTCGATCATCAAGGTTGATATATAGAACCTTATGCCCCTTACCTTGTAAGTAAGCTTTAAACGATTGCATCGCTAGAAAAAAAGCACAAATCTTCTGAATATGATGTTTGACATAATTCGTTTCAGATTTCACTTCCATCATCACATAAAGGATAGTGTCATCTGTATCTTTATACCAAGAATGGTCTCTATTTAATTGGTCACCTAAGATTAGCCTCAGTGTTTTATACATGTTCTTTCTATATTTGAGATGATCAACAAGTAATTGTATTGTGGGTTCATATGTGTCACTCATGACTTGCTTTAGAGGAATAATACTTTTTTTGCTTTGGGCATCACCCTCCACTGCGTTACGGGTCGCTACGCTACGGGGCTCGCTGTTCGCTCGGTCCTGCGGACGCACTCGCATGCGCTCCTGCCCCACTCCGCATCGCTGATGCAATACCAGAGCAAATCCTATCTTGTAGTCAAAATCATAAAACATACAGTTTTTGTTTCGTAAGCTAACAAAACGTAAAAATTAGTCTCATAATTTGTACAAGTTATCGATTTTAAGCCTCCAATCACCAAAGTATATCTATATTTGATCAAAATCAAAAACATGGACAACATCGTTGATATCAATGGTATCTCTAAATTCTATGGTCGACTGAGAGCACTTGATGATTTTAGCCTACAGATACCAAGAGGTGTAGCATTTGGTATACTTGGACCCAATGGCAGTGGTAAGACAACCTTACTTGGTATATTGCTAAATATCTTAAATGCAGACAGAGGGTCATTTCAATGGCATATGAAAGATAATGCACCCAACCCTAGATTGAAAATTGGCGCATTATTAGAGACACCAAACTTCTACCCATACTTGTCCGCAGTTGACAACCTAAAGATTACCTGTAAGATCAAGGGCTCTGATGGCAGTGAGATAGACGAAAACCTCAAGTGGGTTGGCCTCTATGAACGTAGACATACACCCTTCAAAACATATTCACTAGGTATGCGTCAGCGACTAGCTATAGCTGCTGCTTTAATGGGAGACCCTGAAGTACTTATTTTTGACGAACCGACGAACGGTCTGGACCCGCAAGGCATAGCAGAAGTTAGAGAACTTATCCTAAAGATCGCAAAGAGTGGAAAGACCATCATTATGGCTAGTCACATACTGGATGAAGTTGAAAAAATTTGCTCACATGTTGCTATCATAAGGAAGGGAATATTATTACAAACCGGCACTGTGGGTAATATTCTACAAGACAATGTCAATGTCGTTGAGGTCTCATCCAACAATAATGAAGCTTTAAAATCGCTCATGACATCAGCTGACTTTGTATCCCAGGTAGCTTCAGAAAACGACTTGATCATTCTAAATCTTGACAAATCTATAGGTCTCGATGAACTTAATGCCTACACATACAAAAATGGTCAAACCTTGAACCATCTAAAATTACGTAAAAAGAGACTAGAGGACGAGTTCATATCAATCATAAAAAACCAATAAGAATAACTACCTTAAACGCTTCCTACAATGAAACTACTTCAATTAGAACTGCTCAAATTCAAAAAACACAGAGGTATCAAGATAGGCCTCATCCTTTATCTTTTATTAATGATTGGTGGATATTTTACTTTCAAAGAGATATCAAAGTTTTCAGATAACCCATTGATCAATTTAAAAGCACTAAATGAGTTTCCTATGATTTGGGAGCTCATGGCTTATCTTGGCAACTGGATGGCCTTTATCATTCTCGGATTTATAGGCATTCAAATGGTAAGCATAGAGTTTTCTAATAAAACATTCAGACAGAATGTCATATCAGGCTTGTCTAGACGCGACTTTTGGTTATCAAAGATTATATCAGCTTTTACATTAACATTGGGTGTAACTGTCTTCTATATTACACTGACATTAATACTTGGTTTTGTTTTCTCTGAAGACAAGTCAGATGTATTTTCAGGAAGTACTGGTATGACTATCCTTTATTTCATGTTGATGACATTTGGATATATCATTATAGGTATGTTCACTGCTTTTGCGATACGTAGAGGCACTGCTGCTATTTTTGTCTATTTTATCTATGGCATGTTTCTAGAGAATTTTATCAGATGGGCAGTACATGCAAAAATGATCCCTGGAAGCATATCCATGCACTTTTACCCCATGAACGTACTCGAAGACTTGACACCACTACCCTATTACAGTCAAATGTCCAATATGAGCGAAGCACCCGTTGAATTACTTCTTAGTCAAAACATGGCCTTATTAGGCGCAGTAGTGTACACAACTATTTTCATTGCAATTATGTACAGACTATCCGTCAAGAAAGATATCTAGAACAATAATTAATTGAAAATTCATCTTTCATAATGTGAAGTCTTCTTTGACTTTGTTAATTTTGGGCTATAATCATGCTTAGCAAATTGAGAGACTTACATTTTATCTTTTTTTTATTGTTCGCAATAGGTATTCAACTAAACGGACAGTGTCCAACTATTGAGGTTATCATGGTAGATGCATGTGGCTTCGAAGCTTCTAATGAATTTATGATCATTCATTCAGGTGATGGATTCAATACATCTGACCTACAAATCGACTTTGATTTCAATAACAATATAATTGGTCCTCAAAACAACGACATCCACTTCAATAATGGAAACTTCCCACCTGATCCTACACCCTGCAGTTTTGTAGCGGGAAATGCTGGTATAATTTCTGGATGTGACAATGTTATTTCTGTTGGTTTAGGTGAAGATATCCCACCGGATGTTTATGTTATTTTACAAACAAGTTCGCAAGCGAGTTTTGCATACGACTTTTCTACTTTATGTGGTGATGGTGGCTGTATTTATGTTATCTCTAATTCTTGTCCAAGGTCTGCCGGAGCATTCAGTAACTCAGGTACAGGCCTTAGAGAGACAAGAGTACTTCTCGAGGGTACAGATTGTGACGAATCGGCCATATATGACAGAGCTCTAGTTGATTCAAATGATGGCGCTTATTACGGTCCCGGAATAGGGTACGGAAATGATGGATGTGTAGTACCTGAAGCACTTGAACAAATCTCACCACTACCTCCGGAATTTGACCCAATTGCAGATGTCGAATCTTGTGGAAACTTTACATTAGAAGAAATATCGGGGCAAAATCTAACTGGTACCGAGGCCTATTTCACTGAACCTGAAGGTGGTGGAGCTACATTTCCACCGGGATCAGTTATAAACTTTAATACAACTTTATACGTATTTGATCCAGAAGCGCCCTGCTCAGATGAAATATCATTCAATATTGAAATCCTTGCACCACCAACTGCTAATCCTGCGGGTCCTCTTGAGTCTTGTGAAGATGAAGATGGAAATGCTTTCTTCCAGTTATTCACTTTAGAAAATACTGTTAACGGGGGCACTGGCAACGCAGTGTCGTGGTTTTTTGATGAAGATCTAACACAACCTTTAGACTCTCCTGAAAATCAATTGATAACAACCGGAAGTACAACTGTCTACGCCATAGTTTTCGATGGAACATGTGACTCTGAATCAATTCCAGTAGACTTAATAGTTAATCCTTTTGTAGAGATTGAAGATCCTTTTGATACTGACCAGTTTTGCAGCACAAGTGGCATTTTTGGACTTCCAGCAGAGATCAGTGGGATTACTGGGAACTGGTCTGGCCCCAATGTCATCGACAATATATTTGACCCTGATGGACTATCTGGAAGTATAGAATTGATGTTCAGTCCAGACCCAACCACTCAATGTGCTGATATCTTTATTAAAAATTTTGAAATCATAGAAGCCATTGTACCAGAATTTGATATTGTTGATAATTTATGTTCATCCGATGATCCATTAGTGTTACCTGTAGAATCCTCTAACAATATTGTAGGAAATTGGTCTGGTCCCGGTGTTTCTGATAATGTATTTGATCCGACTGGTTTCAGTGGAGTTGTTGTCATAGATTTTACACCAATTACAGGATTATGTGCGGAAGACTTTAGTGCTCAAATAACGATTGTCCCAGCTGCAACACCAGAATTTTCACCCATAAGTTCACTATGTAATTCAGATGATCCTATCAATTTGCAAATGACATCTAATAATGGCATTGATGGAAATTGGAGTGGAAACGGTGTAACGAACAATACATTTGACCCAAATGGCTTGGATGGATTTATTACCATTACCTTTACACCTGAACCTGATAATTGTGCAATAAGTACGGATTTAGTCATTGAAGTAACACCTTCACCAGTAGCCGAAGCAAGTTCTAATAGTCCGATCTGTGAAGGCAATAGTTTGCAACTAAATGCTTCAGGCGGAAATATATATGAATGGAGTGGTCCGGATGGTTTTTCATCAAATGAACAAAACCCTATCATTGACCCGGTCACAACAAATAGTAGCGGAGACTATACTGTAATAGTATCAACAGGAGGTTGTAGCGATCAAACTAGCATAAATGTTAGCGTTACACCAGGCTTTGCCTTAGACTCTGATGTATTGCAGAATGTAAGCTGTGCAGGCGGCAATGACGGTATTATTTCCATAGATCTTGATGGTCTTCCCGCGTTTCCATTTAACATAGACTGGGAAGCTCCAGATGGAGTTGGGATTTCAGGTATTGGGGATATTTCAGATCTTCCCGCAGGCACCTACGGTATTACTATTACAGATGCTAACGGTTGTGTAGGTAGCGCAAATTTAGTCATAGATGGCCCAGATGAAATATTCTTATTATGCAATAAAATTAATGATGAGACCGCACCAGGTGCCGAAGATGGCCGTATTGATGTAAGTGTAGGTGGAGGGACGCCGAACTTCAATATATCCATAAGCCCAGAAGTTTCACCCGCACTGATAGATGTACCAGAAGGCAATTATGTCTTCGATGAATTACCACCTGGAACATATACTATTACTATCATTGATGATAATGGCTGTGAAGAATCCTGTACCCGATCCATAAATAGTGCAGGATGTCCACCAATTAACATAACTATAGAAGATGTAATTGATCCCCTTTGTCATGATTCTCAAGATGGATATATAGAAGTGTCAGTAGATGGAGGTCAGGGAGATATAACCTATAATTGGTCACCTGTTGTGAGTAATTCTAATGTAGCGAGTAATCTAGACGGTGGATTTTATACACTCGTAGTTGTCGATGCGGAAGGGTGTGAAGCAGGTGAAGATTTTTTGGTAATAGCTCCTGATCCAGTCAGCCTCATTTGTAATCCAACACAATCCTCAAGTTCACCCGGCTCTCAAGATGGAACGGCTGTAATAACGCTTTCTGGAGGCGTTGGTGGTTTTACTACCATATCTTATGAGACGCCATCAGGCATCAGTCCTATCACCTTACAAGAAGGAGATAATACTTTAGAAGGACTTGAGCCTGGTGTCTATTCAATTTTAATAGCTGACAGTAATGGTTGTGAAGATGATTGTACTTTTGAGATAACATCAGGAGATTGTGAACTTGATGCAAACATAATTATCGGAACACCAATTTCTTGTGCAGGTGCAAGTGATGGAGAATTGATAGTCATTGTCAACGATGGCTCCAATAATTACCAATATACCTGGAATGACCCTTCTATAGGCGATACCAGTTCTCCTACCGATTTGTCCTTTGGTAGCTATACTGTGACTGTTCTCGATTTAGATACGAATTGTGAAGTTGTCTCTACTTTTAATCTCGACGAACCAGAGCTTTTACAAATCAATTGTGAAAGTGAAGCTGTAAGTGGTGAAGGTGAAGCCGATGGCGTCATTACAATTAACATAGCCGGAGGTACACCAAACTATACAATTGATTGGAATGGTCCTGTTTCGGGTACAGAAGAATTGGTGTCTGGCTTTCCTGCAGGTTCTTTAGACATCACAGGCTTACCAGAAGGTAGTTATATTGTACAAGTTACAGATAGTAATGGCTGTACTACTACATGTCAAAGTAGTGTGAATAGTGCTGACTGCCCTATAGAAGTAAGCCTGGAATCTAACAATATAACCTGTTTCGGCGATAATGATGGGTCAATTCTAGCTAGTGTATCAAATGCCTCTGGTACAATAACATACAATTGGACAGGACCCATCAATATTTCAAATTCACAGAATAATCCGCAAAACTTACCGCCTGGTAGTTACAACCTTACAGTCATCGACCAAAGTGGTTGTAGTGCGTCTGCTCAAGTCTTGCTTACCAGCCCCGGTGAATTGATGATCAATTGTAATGCCGTCAATATTGAGCCTGGTCAAGATTTTGGGAGTATCCTAGTTAACGTGGATGGTGGAAGTACACCGTATGAAATTCGATATTTTGGACCGGAAAGTGGATTAGAAACAACAGACAATGCTGGTGTAACTGTACTTGACGAGTTACTTGAGGGCACCTATCAAATTGTTTTTGAAGATGCTAACGGCTGTCTTTCTGATACATGTGAGGCGACTATAGAAATTGTTGATGAGCCCTGTGATTTTGATATCTCATGCGAAGTAATTCAGGATGAGTCAGTGCCCGGAGCTAGTGACGGTATTGTCAGAGTTTCTTTCTTTCCTGGTAATCAAATTGTATTGATTGAACTGTTTGACCAAAATGGCCCTGTTTCAAATGTCAATGGTGGAGTCGGTGAATTTTTCACCATTTCATCCTTGCAAGCCGGCACATACACTATTATTGTAACAGATCAAAATGATTGTACAGCCACCTGTATGTTTACCATTGGATTGGAAGATGTTGATTGCGACTTTGAAGTTATAGTTGAGAATAACTCTAATATACAATGCAATGGTGACCGCACAGGAGAGGTTAATGTATTTTTGGAAGGCACATGGACTGATCCCACTTTCAGAATTTGGAGCTCAGGCTTATTTGAAGACAGGTTTGGTGTACATGATAGTTTACCCGCAGGCACATATATGGTTACTGTCAATGATTCTAATGGTTGTACCGCAGAAGCCACATTTACAATTACACAACCTGATCCTCTATTTGTGAGCTGTAATACCTCTGGAGATGGCACCAATGGCAGAATCAGCTGGACAGGTGGCACAGGTGGTATCTTTTATGAAGTGATAACACCTGCTGGAGATACCTTGACCAATGACACGCCATTAGGCGGTAGCTTTTTTGAGTTTGAAGATTTGTCACCGGGCACTTATACTGTATTGATTTTTGATGAAAATGGGTGTTCATCAAACCCTTGTAGCTTTACTATCAATCAGCCTGACTGTGAAATAGCAGTGGGTCTATTCCTCGTTGACTCTATTTCATGTCACGGCGATGAAAATGCCAGTTTAATAGCAGAAGTCACAGGAGGTACTGCACCTTTAACATTTAACTGGTCTGGACCTGTTAATATAGAAGACACTGATAATCCCAATAATATTCCGGCAGGCACTTATAATCTTATAGTCATAGATGCAGAAGATTGTGTGGCCGAAGCTACTATTGAAATATCAGAGCCAGAACCACTTCTACTATTTAACTGTCAACAAGTCAGTCCAACAAGTGGACCCGATATAAATGATGGTGAAGCGAGCGTAAATATTTCAGGAGGTGTATCTCCATATGTTATTATTAGAACCGGCCCCAGCTCAATGTCGACCTCAGATCCATTTGATGGCATTTCTTTCTTTTCTAATAATTTAGAACCCGGACTTCATATTTTTGAATTGGTTGACGCCAATGGTTGTACTACGGAGTGTGAAGTCATTATTGAAAGCCCTGAGCCCGATTGCGACTGGTCCATAGAAATTGTCGTGATTAATCCAGAGTCTTGTCCGGGCGTGGCTGATGGCAGCTTATTGATCGCCGCTCCGGGAACGGACCCTGTTACATTAATGTGGAGTGATGGTGAAATCGGTAATGATAGGTCAGGTTTGACACCGGGTACATATACTGTTACTGCAACAGATGCATTAGGTTGTCAAGATTCGTTAGATATAGAAATTGAACCTGGAGAAGAAATCGGTGTAGATTTTACCATCGAACAACCTAACTGTGCCATGCCGGAGGCCTTTCTAACTATTGTCGGCGTCAATAATGCTCAAGAACCATTTACTTTAATAGTAGATGATCAATCGTTTGAATCACCGGATATTCCACTTACTATTTTATTGGACTCAGATGGAAACCCATTTACTGTGACCGTCGAAGTTAGTGATGGTGGTAATTGTAACAATCAATTAGAGGTTGATATTGATGGCTTTGACAACTTAGCCATATTACCATTCAATCTGCCGATGATAAATGTAGGTGATCAAGTAGACTTATCTTCTTTGTCATTCAATAGAGATATAAACGAAGTGGATATCAGACTGACATTCAATGATTCATTACTATGTGAGAATTGTACTGAATTGATATTTACTCCACCTACAGAAGGCAATCTGACTGTAGATATAACTGATAGCCTGGGCTGTTTTGATCAATTGATTATTCCAATTATGTTCGTCAGCGAAGAAGATCAAAATAACGTTTATGTACCCAATGCCTTTTCTCCTAATGGAGATAATATCAATGATACATTTAGACCGTATTTCAATGAGACCATTACATTAGTCAATGTGTTTGCTGTTTATGATCGGTGGGGTAACTTGATGTATAAAATTGAAGACATCCCTTCAGATGCTACGTTTGGTTGGAACGGAAGAAGAAATGGAGAGCTATTAGATCCCGGTATATTTGTATATCAACTCTCAGTTGAAAAATTAGATGGCTCTAGTGAATTTTATGCAGGTGAATGTAATTTACTAAGGTAAGTCATATCCCATTCAACTCCCTATACTTTATCTTGTTTTTATGGTTATAATACTCAAATAGAATATGCTTAAGATAGCTTTTGACCGTATATACAAGTATCAACTACCTGAGGGTCACAGATTCCCTATGGAAAAATATGAACTACTGCCTGAGCAATTACTGTATGAAGGCACTGTCACAGATGATAATTTTTTTCAACCCGGACCTGCAACTCATGAGGACATCTTACTTACGCACACAGAAGAATATCTTCAAAAACTTATAAGTCAAAATCTATCAAAGAAGGAAGTTAGAAACATAGGTTTTCCAATGACACCTGAGCTGATTGAGAGAGGAATGCATATTGCTCACGGCACTACAATCGGATCAAAGATTGCTCTGAAGGAAGGTATAGCTATGAATATTGCAGGGGGTACGCATCACTCATTTAAAGACAAAGGCGAGGGATTTTGTGTTTTTAATGACATAGCAATAGCCTCTAATGTGCTTTTAAATGGAGGGATTGTCAAAAAGATATTAGTAGTTGACCTCGACGTTCACCAAGGGAATGGCACAGCCTCTATATTCCAGGGAGAGAACAGGGTCTTTACATTTAGTATGCATGGTGAGAAGAACTATCCTATTAGAAAGGAACAGTCTAACCTAGATATTGGATTGCCTGATAAAACAAATGATGAATACTACCTTAGAGTATTAACAGACACTTTAGAACCATTGATGGATCAAGTCGAGCCAGACATCGTATTTTATCTATCAGGCGTAGATGTATTAGAAACAGATAAACTTGGCAGACTGAGCTTGTCATTAGACGGTTGCAAAAAAAGGGATGAACACGTATTAAAACTCTGTAAAAAGCACAACTTACCTATAATGATAAGTATGGGTGGAGGGTATTCTCATCATATCAAACACATCATAGAAGCACATGCCAATACATTTCGATTAGCCCAGGAAATTTACTACTGAGGTTTATATTAATCCTATATTAGCATTTGTAAATTGGGTAGTGCCGGGATGTCACTTTTCTTAAAGTTTTGCATCAGCGATGTGGAGTGGGTCATGAGCGTATGCGAATGAGTCCGAAGGACCGAGCGAACAGCGAGCCCCGCAACGAGTCTGGAAATAGCCGTCGTATGATCTAAGTCGCAGCTATTTTGAGTGAGATCGAAGAATAAAAAATACGCGCATAGCCATAGCTACGTAAGTATTTTTTTTCGAAGA
>SLDF01000089.1 GCA_007125435.1 Saprospiraceae bacterium | reverse complement strand
ACATTACACTTGTTTTCATGATCTTGTTAATAGATATTTGTGTCATTAACTAATGACTTAAATATAATTATTATGACACCTTTAAGATCAACAGCAGACACCTATCGTATCGAAGAGTTTAGGGAGTTTATGATACTGAAGAGTTTCTCTAAACAGACTATTAGATCCTACACACAAGCCGTCACTCAATTTGTATGCTGGTGGTTGAAATTACCAGGCTCGATACTTAACTAATCCGGAGGATATTGACCCACCCAATCCGGTAAAAATGTGCAAAAAAATAATATTTTCCCTTTTAGACATAAGCTACCAAACGCATTCTCCCCAAACACCTTATCCATTATGGCAAAAGATTTTATATTTTGACTCGACATTGAAAATGAAGAAACATAATAGACACCCCTTACGAACGCCTTTCCACTACATAACAGCCCCGGCTTCGTCTGCCCCGTTGGACATAGGCAATTGTCCAATGGAGCCTGCCCCGTTGGACATAGGCAATTGTCCAATGGGGCCTGCCCCGTTGGACATAGGCAATTGTCCAATGGGGCCTGCCCCGTTGGATATAAGCAAATATCCAATGGGGTTCAACTTTAATTAATATTTACTAAGCAATCAGGAACTCAATTTCAAAAACGATAGTTAATTTCGTTTCACAGGAGGACAATCCGATTTGATAGATATAGAGCAGAGCGCTTCATCGCTACACTTCGAGTAAGTATAGAGGAAAGTCCGGACAACGTAGAGCACCACACCATCTAACGGATGGGCAATGCCAGTCATTGACAGATAGTGCCGCAGAAAACAACCGCCTTAATATTGCAAAATATGTGTCTGATAATATCAGAGGGTAAGGGTGAAAATGTGAGGTAAGAGCTCACGATCTTGATAAGTAATTATCAAGATGGGTAAACCTTGTGGGTTGAAATGCCATGTATAGTTGAAGCTAACATGCACAAGTTGCTCGCTTGTTGCTGTTCTCTTTTGAGCAGCTTTCAACAGGGTAGGCAGATATACTGCTCGGTGTGAACCGACAGAGAGATAAATGATGAAGAATAGTGTATACTATTACAGAATCCGGCTTATAGCTCTGCTTTTTTATGATTCAATAGAAAAAGCCATATCGATACTCATGTATTGATATGGCTTTTTCTTATCGAAATTTATTTTCTTATATATTACCAGTTGGAGTTGATGACCCCGACATATTAGTAAAGTCAAATGATAGCGTAAACCTCAGCGTATTGTCCAGGGCACTTCTTAGGTTATTGGTAGAGATCAGATATGATAAATCAATACCGAAGATATTGTACTTCAGACCAATACCAGCAGTTATATACCTTCTATTACCTTTCAAGAAGTGCTCGTAGAAATATCCTAATCTCATAGCAAACTGCTTGTCATACCAGTATTCCATACCTGCTCCCCAGGTGATTTCTCTCAATTCTTCAGTCAACCCACCAGGTGCATCTGTAAATGATCCAAATATGGATTGGAATACAGGCCTTGTACGATACTCCGGAAACCCAGTGCCCGCCGGATCTAAAAAGTCAGGATCAGCAGGGTGCATTGGAGTCGGTACCAAAAGCTTATTGGCGTCGATGTAAAACCCTAGTGTATTAAATTCATCGAGGTGAGCATTCCATCCAAATCCAACACCTATATTAGCAGGTAGCATATCACTGATATTAGACGTGTAGGCTATCTTATTACCAATATTTGTGATGGCAACTGCCGCAGTTATGTCTCTTTTATATGAGGTCTCGACTGTACTCATGTAGGTTACAGATAAGTCCGCTGCAAAAGCCAGACCTGCTCTAATCGGCTCACTGGCATTATTAACAGTAGTTTGCCCGGATGCAAGGTCTGAAAAAATAAACTTTGGTGCTATGGCTGCTGATAACTTATCAGTCAGTTTACGCGCATATCCCACTTTGACTTCAAATTCATTTGGTTTACCTGTACCTAATGGCTGGCCTTCTATATCAGTAAAGTCTATAGAACCTAATGTAAAATACCTCAGGGAGAAAGTCAGTGCCTGCACATCATCCAGCTTTTTATATCCACCGGCATAGGTCATACCAATATCCTGCACGCCAAGTGCTCTTAACCAAGGTACATAGCTCAAAGCCAAATTAAAATCCTGATCGCTAAATAAGACTTTGGAGTCATTGAATGCAACAGCGTTAGCATCAGCTGTAGTAGCAATACCTGCGTCTCCCATCGCTGCTGATCTGGCGTCAGGGGTAATCCTTAGAAAAGGTACAGCTGTTACAATGGGATTGGGACATGGCCCCATATCTCCCTGCAATTGCCATCTTCCATCAATAAACTCACAGGGAATGTTTTGGGCAGTCACATTCGAGAAGAAAACAACCACACTTAACAAAATTAAAATCGAATATCTGTAGATCATAACTACCTTAATAAATTACTATTTTTTTGCCTTGCGCAAATATAATGGTATTACATGGTTTTTATTGTGTGTCTTATCAATTCAGTATAACCATTTTTTGAAAATCACTTTCTTTGCTATCCCTTGAGCCATCTGGTGTCTCTAAACTCACCTTTACTTTGTATAAATATACACCATTGGCTAACCTCTGGCCATACTCATCCAAAGCATCCCACTTTATATCCCTTATCAAATAATCATTGGGTACAATCCGCCTCTCTATACTCTTTACTAGCTTACCTGAAACCGTGTAAATCATTACCTGTATATCCATTGGCACAGATACATTATTGTGTTCAAACTGTATAGAGGTATGCCGATTGAATGGATTGGGATAGTTATATAAATTCTTGATTGTGAAGTTTTCATTATTGACAACCACAAACTCCAGATAGCCCTCAGCTGAGTTATTCACGACATCAAACGCCTTGACGCGTACGTTATGCAGACCGGGCTCCAAATCTCTAAAGGGAAACCTCACCGTACCTTTCGTAAAGTCATCCAGTTCACTTTCATAGAAGTCGTTAAGAATAAATGGACTGGCTTCATCGTCATCTAAGATGGCAACCATGTCTCTACCCACACTATTACCTGTAAAATTGATACCGTTGTCTGCTTGCAGCTTGACCAGTAACACTGGATTATTATCTGTCATGCCACCAAAAGCGAAATCTTCACTATTCATAAACAACTCTAACTCGGGTGGGCGATCTGATATTTCACTCCCACTTGCTGTGCCGCCTATCAATATACCATTATCGTACCCTGCTGCATCTTTCAGCATGCCATCATGGGCATAGTAGCTTATCTTTCCGTTTCCTATCGTATAGTTAATATCCTTGGGCATTATAAATGTAAAAGAAAACATTCCGTTTTCTACCGTAGCGGCACCTCTAAATACAATATTTCTTTGCAATTGAAACTCGAATGGATTACTTCCCGATGATTGCCCTAGTGTGCTCAATGTTACTTTCTTATCGAATATTGTAGGGTTAACCGTACCGTTAAAGTCTGTCAATATCTCACCATCAAAGCCGGTAATAGCCCCGGTGATGGTATACTTTCCTGTAGCCATTAATGTATCAGGTGAGGCCGGATCGACCTCTTTACCATTAATAGATAATGTGGTGACATTATATTTTGGTAGAGCCAATTTTGTGGTCGGATCTCCTATCAGCATAAACTTCCTGGCATTGTTTTGAAGGGTATCTGAGGACGTAAAGTTTTTACCTCTTCTCAATACTTCACCTATTGGTATGGGTTCGCCATTTTCACGTTCAAAAATAAAATTGAACACACTTTGCGTCAGTCTTCTGTTTGATGATGCAAATACCGCTCTCGTCGTCGTCAAAAGCCCTATAGCGCCGCCGGCATCACTGACCATTGCCAACTCTCCTGCTGATTGTCTCGCAGGATTATCAAAGGGAGCAAAGGTACACGTGGCTGTTATAAACATGGTGAGATTATTCCTGTTTGTCCATGAACTGATGTCTTCTAATGTCATGACCCTTTCATCGCCAAGTCCTGAAGGACCTCCATGCCCTAAGTAATTATAAATCAATTGACCTTGCTCAAACCCTCTGTTCATTGACTCTTTGGCAGCAGGAAACCGCGCACCTCCCGGTGTTATTATCCTGGGAAAAGCATCAAAGTAAACTTTGTTTTGATTGGCCTCCGGATAGAGTTCCGCCGCTTCTCTGGCCACTAAATCAGCATCGATAACATGGCGATTACCATCTCCGTCATCTGCCATAAACATATGTCTCAGTCTCCAGTCACCAAATGTCTGAGGCTCTTCTTCATACCTGATGATTTTGTCCACCATAGCCCTGGCCTCTTGTACCGTATTGGCAGGCAGTCGGCCTACGGCTATATCTATGCCTCCTCTTAAATCACCCCCCTCATTTGGATCCAATAATGCAAAGTAGTCATCACTTGGGAAGGTATTGATGGGGTGCAGTGAATTGGGTGTTTGCCACGTTGATACAAAATTTTCTATCCTGTCTTCTTGTAGCAATATACCGCGGTAATCATATGATGCATCACCAAATAATAGCAAATACTTAAAATCTGCATCTCTCTCATAAAGCATCCTGGCAAAATCTCTTATACCTGATGCATCTACTGACCCACCTGAAAACTCATTATATATTTTATCTACATCTACAGTTTCTACCTGGAGACCGGAAAAGTTTCTTCTAAAATCCGCTAGACGCGATGCTTCATCTTTAAATCGCTCGTGATATACAATGACCAAATCCGCACGCGTCAATCCATGAATATTCTGATTTTCTACTTCTTTGATAAACTCCGGACGGGGAAGATTGCTGTTATCCCTAAATATGATATATTGTCTGAGGCCACTGACATTATTGACATGCATTTCATAAATATTGCCATCTGCCTGGCCAAATCCTCTTTCGACTGATACTAATTCGTCTGTGATATCCCAGATTCTGCAATTGGATAAGTTACCTTGAATTCTATAGGTCACACCGGACTCTCCTATAGACTCAAAGTCTCTGAATATCAAATTTGAGCCCGTCAATCGAATTTGGCGGCGCGCACGCATTTCAATATAATCTAACCAACCCTCACATAGATTACCGGATACATCTGGATATCGCACGGCTACTGTTGGTTCTTCGGACATAATACTGACTTCTCCATTGATAAATCCCGGGGTCGCATAGGCTGTTTCTGCATTTGATAGCGTGGTTCGGCCTATTTGTGAACTGTTCAGAGTCTGACCATCTACTATGACTTCATACCGGCTCAGATCTGCACACCTTCCAACGAATTCTGACCTCACTTGAACCGGTACACTTGTATTCAATCCGGGAAACTTAAATATATTCGGATAGCTGCGCTCTCTCAAATTCCTAAAGTAATCACCATACCAGTTTTGTCCTCCTCCACTTGTAAAATTACTAACGTTATTGATATTAATGCGGTCTTCTTCATACCTGATATAATCATCAAACTCCGAAGTGGTATATGATGCCGGACTACCATTCTGCATGACATTGACTCGCTTCCCACTTAAACCATCTGCTGTGACAAAGACATGATTGGCCTTACTGTAGAAGTTTTTGGGCAGGGTAATTGACCTTGCTTCTTCATTTATCATCCACTTTTCCGGACCATAGGTAAAAAACAGAATATAATCGCCCTGATCAAAGGATCCATCGTCTCCCCCTACGACCGTAATAGCTATCTCTTCAAGATCGTCAATTCTCTCTGCGCTGTTAGATGCCGGCAAAATCCCGCCGCCATTGGTATAAACCTTTATTCTCCCGGGATTGATATTATCCACATCAAATCCGGCAGACGCCATATCATTGTAAGAAAGTCGATAGACACCGGTCTGATAAACAGCAAACTTGTAAAACTTACCTGTTCTCAGTACTGAGTTATCTTTAAAGTCAGAGCCTCTGGAAGTTAAGCGTCTGTCAGGTCTAAGGCTAATGATCAATTCGGCACTGTCTACCTTATAGTATCTGCTACCCTGCTTGTAGATCGGCGTCATCCCCCATTGGAGCTTGTATCTGTTTCTATCATTTATGATTTGATGCCACAGTTCTACATTATTAGATAGGCTATCCTTATATTTTGATTGGCTCAGATCAATTTCTGAGGCAAATACATTTTCCAATTTCAGCTCAGCTATTGATTGCTGTGCCAGGTCTATCGAACCAGACTTTACAGGAAATTCCGGCCAGTTGGGATTTACCCCTGCACCGTCAAATGTCCATTGATAGATCGTTGTATTACCAAATATTTCTATTAATTTTGGCTCGGCCTCCCATTCGAATGTCAAGGTGACCGTCTGGGTCTGAGCCATTGATATAAGTGGCAAGAGGTTAATCCATATGACGAAGTAAAATATTTTCTTCATTCGTGTGTTTAATAGATACTTTTGACTGAACTATCGATTATTAACATTTGCTTAACGGCTGTAATTGTTTGTATATTGTGATGAATTAGAAGCTAAAAATGTTAACATGACTCGATTTCAACGAATCGAAACATTTGAGTTCATGCACCCTTTAGTTTTTTACATGACAATGATAGGAACAATTATTCAATATTAAGCTTTATTACAAGAGTCAGAAAGCGGAACCATCTGAGCTCATGTTTTTTGACCGATGACTAATGAGTAAATATGTTTAGAGTTTTTGGTGTATTATTGATGATATTTTGGGGGGTTGCTGCCAGTGCGCAGGATCCTACCTTTACGCAATTTTATGCCGCACCTCTCCAGTTAAATCCTGCATTTGCGGGCAATTACAGAGGAGGATTAGTCGCCATGAATTACCGCAACCAATGGCCGGGTCTAAATCAAGCCTATGTCACCTATGCAGCATCCTATGATCAGTATGTGGATAAGCTCAATAGTGGATTTGGACTCAGCATTTTGGCAGATGATGCAGGACGTGGTATTCTCAGGACATTCAATGTCTCAGGGGTATACTCCTATCAAGTCAAGATTGCGGACAATTTCTATGCGCGCATGGGCCTCGAGGCCGGCTTTATCAATCCGACTCTAGATTGGAACAAACTGGTATTTCTCGATCAGATAGATCCTGAGTTTGGTTTTGTAGGATCTACCGGCGCACCTATTCCATCTGCCGAGGTACAGCCAGAAAATCTCTCCAGGTTTATTTTCGATGCAGGCATGGGCCTACTTCTGTATAGTGATCGTTTCTTTGGAGGCTTTTCTTTGAAGCACATTAATAGCCCGGACATGGGTTTCTTTGACAATCCTACCACAGCCATAGAGCGAGGTCTGCCAATGCGCGTGTCTATTCATGCCGGTATGGAGATCATGCTGTCTGACATTCCACAGACTCGAGAAGACCCATCTATCTTCATATCGCCCTCCATCATGTATCTCAGCCAGGGTCCATTTAATCAATGGAATGCAGGCGCTTTGCTTAATGTCCATCAGGTTTTCGGTGGCTTATGGTATCGCCAGGCTGGTCAAAATCCGGATGCCATCATCTTTCTCCTCGGCGCACGAGTGGACCAATTTCGTATAGGTTATTCTTATGACTTTACCATTTCCAGACTTCTCGGTAGAAGTGGAGGTGCCCACGAGGTCAGCTTCAGCATTTTCTTCCAAAATGAAGAGAAGTTTGACATCAACGACTGCTTCCAGATGTTTAGATAGCCATCCATAGTCCTCAATAATTCCCAGCGTTTTAAAAACAAATTAGCATTAATAATTTATGCGTTAGTTTTCTTGGGCGTGCCCCTTCGGGTCGGGCTATTCGCTTGTATTCCTGGCTGTATCATGGGCAGTCACTATGTATTTGGTGGCTTCCGTTCGGTCGCCCTCACCTACATGTTCCTGCTATCCATTCTACAGCCACTCATATCGCTGCTATCCCTCACGCAGGAGAGAGTTTTTAGCTTCAAGCTTCAAGCTACAAGCTGTAAGTTAGATGTATTTTGTTTACGCCTGCGTTCGGCATTCGCCTCACTTCGGCTGTTTATGCAAACGATCGGCTACCGCCTCTGTTTGCTGTTTGCGCTACAAGCACTTCTTGCTCTCCGCTGTTTAGATTTGAAGATGAATGGAAGCTTTCAAGTTTTATTGGGATAAAAGCTCTTTATTAACAAGATGCCGAAAACTCTCCATTAGAAGCTCTGCTATAAACGCGAGCATAGCGAGTTAAACGCGAGTGAAACGAGTTAAACATGAGCGCAGCGAATTAAACGTGAGCGACAGCGAACAAAGTGTGCTTTCAAGTTTTATTGGCAGATCCAGTCGATTAGTTTTGTCACGATTTTTGCTTCTTTCAGCGCAAAAATAGCGCCAAAACTTTTGGTGATAAACCTCTTTAACACAGGGCTGACGCCCTGCGCTATTAATATGTCGCCACGCCGTGGCTTGGATTGGTTCCCATGTAGCAATTTGTCAAACAAATCACCTCGCACCATTCGTTCACCAATTGACTTTAGACTTTTAGACCTTTTGACCTTTTGACATTCGACCTTCGACTCTTGACTTTCAGACCAAAAAGACATATTGGACTATCTTCTTCTTTACAAAAAATATATCAAATAACTAGTGACTAAACCCAAGCTCTAAGCCTCTTAGCTCCTATGCTCCTTTGCTTCTATGCTCCTAAGCCTCTTAGCTCCTATGCTCCTTTGCTCCTATGCTCCTAAGCCTCTTAGCTCCTATGCTCCTTTGCTCTTTTACCTTTTGCCTTAGCTCTTTGTCATGCTCTACTGTATTGCATCAGCGATGTGTAGTGGGTCACGAGCGCATGCGAGTGAGTCCGAAGGACCGAGCGAATAGCGAGCCCTGGAACGTAGCGACCCGACGACGACAGGAGGAGGGTGATGCCCAAAGCGAGCAAATGAGATTCACCTAGAAGTTTTGATGAAAAAGTTTAATATTTGAAAATTTCTTTCTAGATATAGGCGTTAAGTATTTTGACCGGTGGCAATCTGAAAATATTACCACTTTTCTAACCTTATTTATCATCACGATATTAACTTTATAAATATGGACATTAAAGGTAGATTTTCAGATATGCTCATGTTGGTTATGCTTCTTCACATAGGCATTATAGCAGTGGGGCAAGATGTGCTTTTCTCAGGTGAAATAAAAAACCACCACGATGAGCCGGTTTCTGTGTTTAGATTTGATAAGTTCGAGGGAAGAATTGATATGGGTAGTGCGACTATTCAAGAAGATGGATCATTTTCTATGGAGCTATATGACATTAAAGCCGGGAAATACTATTGGCAGCACAATGAAGAAAGAACAAATATATATTTAATGCCAGACATGCATTTACGTGTTACTGTTGACTATCAAGACTTTGATCGGTCTTTGGAATATTCAGGAACTGGAGCAGATGAAAGCAATTATCTCGCAGATCATTATAATACATTTTTGAATCATAAAGATCAAGATGATAATCTCTATGCGATCGTAATGAATAAAATATCAAAGCTATCACCAGACGAGTATAAAAACTTGATGGATAGCCTTTACAACATTCAATTGATCCATCTTAACGAGTGGAAATCTAAGCTCTCAGATGAGTTTTACACCAAGACTAAGGGAGAATTTTACTATCAGTCTTTGGATAATAAATACAGATATACATGGATGAGGGATTATATTAGCCAACAAAACTCATCAGTTGACCCTGTTGAAATAGAGGATTCATATTTTAGCTTTTTAGAAGACTTATATTTTGATCAAGATATGCTAGCCGAAAATTCTTATTACATCGAGGTAGCAGATCAAAAGCTATCAAGATATAATCTCTTTAATGACGATATTCGTCAAGTAGAAAGTATAGAGGATGTGATATCATCATATAAAAATGCAACTCATATAGCAGAAGGCATGAGTTTGCATCATCTGAGGCTTAATGTTTTTATTAATGCATTAAGACGTATGAACGCGTCGGAGTTTGAAGACCCTGTGGAAATGTTTATGAATTCTGAAGCGCCAGCAGAGCTCAAAGAAAAGCTTAATAAGTATTATAGAAAACAATTGGCACTAAGTAAGGGTAATGTAGCCCCTGATTTTACTTTAATAAATTTAGATGGCGATTCAATTTCTCTTCGCAGCTTGATGGGTAAAGTTACTTATTTAGACTTTTGGGCAAGTTGGTGTGCGCCGTGTATTATGGAATTTAAACACCTACCTTATCTTAAAGAAAAAGTTGATCTGGAAAAAATACAGTTTTTGTATATATCTATAGATGAAGATGAAGAGTCATGGAGAAAAGCTGTCGAAAAACATCAATTAAGCGGTGTTCATTTATGGGCTAAAGGATTCCAACATGAAGTGCCTAAGCTATATCAAGTGAGGGGGATACCTAAATATTTTATTCTTGATGCCGATAATATCATTCTGGATGATAACCCACCCAGACCTAGTACTGGTGAAATCTTAATAGAACTCTTAAATGGCTATATTGATCAGTGATAGCAAACCTTTTGGCCTCCACTTGGGACTATTGCACATTGAAACACCTTAGCGCATTATAGTCAAAACGAACACTGTAAAAGGGGGCATGCTACTTGACGAGTCAGCAGGCATGTACATACTAAATATTCATGCAATACAAGGTTGCAATTTTACATTTCCAATGCGTCATGTATTTTAGGACATATAGTTTTGAGTATGATAGCATGGGTGTATTTCATTTTGTCGCTTTGGGCATCACCCTGCGGGTCGCTACGTTCCAGGGCTCCCTAAACGGTCGGCCTCAGCTTCGCTATTGCTATGCTGAGTCTGACTCCTGCGTCGCCACCCTTACACATCGCTGATGCAAGACCAGAAAAAACGACATTTTGAAATGCACCATTATGCACTAATCCTTTCCCACACTTTCATCACCATAAATGAGCTTTTCATCGAATTCCCTATGTGTTTTATCAAGTTTTTATGGCAAAGCTGGAAACTTTGACAACTAAAATTGTTTCCAGTGTGTTTTTGCATTACTTTTACGCCGCTGAAATATGAGTACAAGACAACAAATAGAAGATTTTGCCCTGGGTATGTTTTTGAAGTATGGCATCAAAAGCGTAACCATGGATGATTTGGCCAATGCCATGGGCATTTCTAAAAAGACACTATATCAATATGTAAGCAATAAAGAGGACTTGGTACACTCTGTTATCAAAAAACTCAGAACTGAGGACATGAATAAGATGGCAGGAGTAATAGATGCCAGTTCTAATGCTATAGACTCCGTCATGAAAGTTGCACAGGAAGCTGCTGAAAAATTAGAAATGGTGTCTCCAATCGCTGTATATGATTTGAAGAAATACCACCAGTCCATCTGGCAAGAAGTTGAAAAGAAAGAAGTTGAGTTTATTTTTTCCTTCATTGAAAAAAATATCAACCGTGGTATTGCAGAAGGATTGTATAGAGCAGACATTGATCAGGAATTTGTCAAGAGGCTGCACACCGGCATAGCATTCTCAGCTATAGATGAGCGTTTGTTTCCTCGCAACATGTATTCTAAGTCACTTTTGCTCAAAGAGATGATGTACCACTTTCTATTGGGTATTGTCACAGACAAGGGCTACGAGTTCTTGCAAACGTACAGAAACACTAAACCTCAAGTAGGTGAATAGTGAATAATTAATACGAAAACAGATTAATGATGAGACATATACTTCTTTTAATTTTTGGAGTCAGCTTGGTCCTCCCAATCTTATCACACGGGCAAGCTGAGCAATACTCACTGGATGAGGCGATTGAATATGCATTGATCAACAGTAATGAAGTCAGAATTTCACAAGCAGATATTGCGATAGCAGATGCTCAGATCAAGGAATTCAGAGCTGGTGGTTTGCCTCAAATTAATGCAACAGGAGATTACAATTATTTTCTAGCCATTCCTACACAGATCATACCGGATTTTCTGGGTCCTGCTGTTGATGGTAGATTATTGAACTATGGGCTTATTGATCCTGCACAGATCATGCCTCCAAGTGGAGCCGGAATTCCTGCTCAGTTTGGCCTTCGAAACAGTTTGACATTCGGTGCTGGCGCTTCATTTATGATTTTTGATGCATCTTTCTTTTCCGGACTAAAGGCCATTTCTAAAGCTAAAGATTTAGCGCGTAGAGAATACGAACAAACAGAGTTTGAAATCAAGCAAAATGTAATAGACGCCTATCTATTGGTTGCCTTCACTGAAAAGAACACCTCTTATCTGGAGGCTAACATAGAAAACCTCACTAAGAATCTAGAAGAGTCCAGAGCTTTATATGAAAATGGATTCATCGAACAACTGGATATAGACAGATTAGAGCTGTCACTTCAGTCCTTAGAAATCGAATTGGAAAAGCTGTCTAGGAGTAAGGCTATTTCCAAGAATCTGCTGAAGTTTCAAATGAACTTCCCTATGGATGCTGACATTGCTATTACTGATGATCTGGATAAGTTATCAGATCGTATCGCTCTTGCACAGCAGCAGTTAGTCGATAAAGAATACACCTATCAAAACCGTCCTGAATATCAAACCATAGAAGCCGGCAAGCGCCTAAATGACCTCCAAATCGAAAATATAAAATCAGGATACTACCCAAGGCTTCAGGGATTTATCAATTACAGTCAACAGTTGTTTAGAAACAATTTGTTTGATGGCGATGAAAATGGTTGGTTTCCAAACTCGGTAGTCGGAGCATCACTGACCATACCAATTTACGATGGAAGCCGAAGGAAGGCTCAGATTTCTCAAGCCAAATTAGATAAAGAAAAAGTAATGGTCAGGCAAAGATCATTTGAAAACGCCATGGATCTTGAAGTTTACAATGCCAGAGAGACATACAAGAATGCATTGGCTACAGTCGAGAACAGGAAAAAGAACATGGATCTGGCACAAAGAATCTATGATACCACAGTAGAGAAATATTCGGCAGGCGTCGGTAGCAGTGTAGAGACCAGTCAGGCCGAAAGGGAGCTTTATACCGCACAGTCCAATTACACCGAAGCGATGTATGAATTAATAACAGCAACATTTGATCTCAAAAGAGCATTGGGTGATCTATAAACATATTAATCTGAAGAACAACACACTTAAAGATATGAAACGATATTTATTTTTCTTTTTAGCAGCTACCTTCTTTATCTCATGTGGCGATGGCATGGAGTCTGGCAATGTAGAGCTCGATGAATTAAAGCAACAATTGGCAGAGAAAAAAGAGGAGCTAATGAGTCTCAATAAAGACATTGAAGATCTGGAGCAAAAGATCAACAAGCTCGACCCGGCATCTGCAAAAGTAGGTCGTCTTATCACAGCTGATACTACCAGATTGGCTGACTTCGCTCATTTTGTCGATGTACAGGCTACTATACAATCAGATGAAGTAGTCAATGTCAGCGCAGAAGTACCAGGTCGAATTGTAAAGCTAAATATCAGAGAGGGACAATATATCAACGCCGGCGCTTTAATCGCAAAACTGGATACAGAATCTCTCCAGCGACAAATGGAAGAACTCGAGACTTCACTAGGTCTGGCTGAAACTGTCTTTGAAAGACAGTCCCGATTATGGGAAAAGAATATCGGATCGGAAATCCAATATTTAGAGGCTAAAAACAATAAAGAGCTTCTGGAGAAAAATATTGCTTCTATTGAGACACAGCTTAGAAAATCAAATATTTATGCGCCGACCTCAGGTGTGATCGACCAACTGCTCATGCAGGAAGGTGAATTTGCTAATCCGGGTGTTCCTATTGCTATGCTAGTCAATATCAACAGACTCAAAGTAGTGGCAGATGTACCGGAAAAATATGTCGGACTGGTCAGTAAAGGCGAACAAGTCGTCATCTCTTTCCCGACACTCAATGAAGAGATCAAAGCCAGAGTCACGTCTGTAGGTAGAACCATCAGTCAGGGCAATCGAACCTTTAGGGTAGAGGCTAATCTCACGCAAAGGAATGAAAATTTCAAGCCAAACTTACTGGCACTACTAAGTATCAAAGATTTTGAGGCTAAGGATGCCATACAGGTACCTGTCGAAGTTGTCCAGCAAGAAGCTAGTGGTAAGCATTTTATTTTGGCACTGAAAGAAAGTGATAAAGGCCTTATAGCGTCAAAACAATACGTCACCATCGGTCGATCCTACGACAACAATGTACTCATCAAAGAAGGCCTGGAGCCCAATATCCCATATGTCCTGGATGGCGCCAGAGGATTGGCAAATAATGAATTGGTGAGAATAAAATAATATCACTTTACACGGTCAGAAAAACAAGCTTGACTTAATGATATAAGTTGCTATGCAAGAAAAAAACAATAAAAAAGGAATGCGGGAGTTTGCACTGTCTTCAGTTGCAGTTGAAAATGGTACCAGCATATTTGTATTGATCATTATGATCTTTCTATTTGGTCTGAGATCGTACCAAAGTATGCCCAAAGAGCAATTTCCTGAAGTCTCTCTTCCGACAGTTTACATCAATACGCCATACTTTGGTAACTCTGCGCAGGATATTGAAAATCTGGTAACCAGACCAATAGAAAAGGAATTGCAGAGTGTGAGTGGTGTGAAGGATATTCGGTCCACATCAATGCAGGATTTTTCTATCATCACCGTCGAGTTCAATACGGATATAGACATTGATGATGCCACAAGGAAAGTCAAGGACGCTGTTGACCTGGCCAAGAGTGAACTTCCAAATGACCTAAATGAAGAACCCAGAGTGTTCGATATCAACTTGTCTGAAATCCCCATCATGACTATAAACATGTCTGGTGATTATTCTAATGATGAGTTGAAAGACTTTGCGGAGTTATTGGAGGACGAGATCGAAAATCTGGATCAGATCTCAGATGTGGAGATTAAAGGTCTACTCGAGCGTGAAATAAAGATCAATGTGGATATGCACGCCATGGAACTAAGAGAAGTATCGTTTGACGATATAGAGAACGCCATTAACTCAGAAAACATGACGATGTCAGGTGGCGAATTGCTTATCGACAATTTCAAACAATCAATCAGAGTGATCGGTGAATACACCAATATGGATGAGATTGCCAATACCATAGTTAAAGCTGAAAACCAACAACCGGTATTTTTGAGAGACATTGCCGAGGTTGAGTACGGATATAAGGATCGTACCAGCTATGCAAGGTCTGATCACTATCCTGTAGTATCTCTGGATATCATCAAAAGACAAGGTAAGAACCTACTCGAAGCCGCTGATAATGTGAAAGAA
The DNA here is from genome assembly GCA_007125435.1 of Saprospiraceae bacterium. GTDB lineage: Bacteria > Bacteroidota > Bacteroidia > Chitinophagales > Saprospiraceae > SLDF01. The sequence goes on along the minus strand of SLDF01000089.1, from coordinate 2,697 downwards.
ATCGTAGAGAGGGCAAAAGAAAATGTACTACCTACTGATCTTACCATTACTTACTTCAATGACCAGTCCATAAATACCAGGCGAGAAGTATCCAATCTTGAAAACAGCATTATCTCAGGTGTTATTTTAGTCGTGTTGGTATTATTGTTTTTCATGGGTATCCGAAATGCCTTATTTGTTGGTATCGCCATCCCATTATCTATGCTGATGGGTATTATAGTTTTAAATGCGATTGGGTTTACGTTGAATATCGTTGTCTTGTTTTCATTGATTTTGGCATTAGGTATGCTGGTTGACAATGGTATTGTAATAGTAGAGAATATATTCAGATACAGGCAGGAGGGATATGGTGCAGTAGAAGCGTCCAAATATGGAGCGGGTGAAGTCGCCATGCCCATTATTGCATCCACAGCCACTACTCTGGGTGCTTTTCTCCCATTAGCGTTTTGGCCCGGTTTATTTGGTAGTTTTATGAAATACCTACCGATCACATTAATTGTGGTATTAGGATCTTCATTAATTGTTGCTCTTGTAATCAATCCGGTGCTCACCAGGTATTTGATGAAGGTAGACACCAGGTCTAGCACAGAAGAAGAAAGGTTAAGAAAAAGAAGAACCCTATGGCGAAATAATATCATCATGCTGGTTGTAGCCGTTCTGGCTCACTTCGGTGGTGTCGAGTGGCTGAGAAACGCTTTGGCCATCACTGTCGCTATTTTGATTGTTAACTTTTATCTGTTGAGACCGGCAAGCTTCAAGTTTCAGGCAGTGGTCATGCCGGCATTAGAGGATATATATCGAAAATTTATATCCAGCGCATTGAAGTATCCCATTGCGATATTTGCCGGCACGTTTTTATTGCTGATTTTCGCGGTATTTCTATTGAATTTGCGTTCGCCTAAGGTTATATTTTTTCCTGACCCCGATCCGATATATGTCAATGCCTTTGTGGAGCTACCCATCGGTAAGGATATCGAGGCGACTAATGCCATCATGTATCAGCTTGAGGACAAGATTTATGAAGCCATAGAGCCTTACGAAGACATCATCGAATCCGTACTGACACAGATAGGCGAAAATACATCTGACCCCAATGGTCCCCCAGAGCCCGGAGCTTCACCGCACAAAGCCAGACTGACTGTAGCCTTTGTGCCTGCCTCTGAGCGAAATGGCATATCTACCAGAGAGGTCATGGAGGTCATGAGAGAGGCTGCAAGAGGCTTGCCAGGTGTCCAGATTGTCGTAGACGGTAACCAAGCCGGACCACCGGCCGGTAAGCCCATCAACATAGAACTGAGGGGTGATGATGTCAATACCTTAATTGAGATGACAGAGGATATAATTGTCTATATCAATAGACAAAATATACCCGGTATCGAAAAACTTCAGGCAGATGTCAAGATTGGCCAACCTGAGCTATTGATTAATATAGATAGAGCAGCCGCCAGAAGGTATGGCTTATCTACATTCAGCATTGCCAACAATCTCAGAACAGCCGTTTTTGGTCGTGAAGTCTCTAAGTTCAAAGAAGGTGAAGAAGAATATCCAATATTTATCAGACTTGATGAGCGCTTTCGCAACAACAAAGACGACCTTCTTAACCAAAGGGTCACTTTCAGAAGCCCGGCCACAGGCAGGATCAGTCAAGTGCCTATCTCTGCTGTAGCGGATATTTCATACTCCTCATCTTACAACTCTATCAAGCGGAAAAATCTCGACAGATCTATCACTATATTCTCCAATGTCACCGAAGGGTATAATGCCAACGAGATCGTCAGTACCATCAAGACATCACTTGACAAGTATCCCCTACCCCCGGGCTATACATTTGAGTTCACAGGTGAGCAGGAGCAGCAAGCAGAGAATATTGAGTTTTTGAGCGGTGCACTTACTGTAGCAGTATTCCTGGTGCTTTTTATCATCATAGCGCAGTTCAATAGTGTCGTCACGCCTATTATCATTATGATTACAGTCTTATTTTCGACCATAGGTGTATTCCTTGGGTACGTCGTCAATGGCATGGACATCGTGATCGTCATGACAGGCGTCGGTATTATATCACTGGCCGGTGTCGTCGTTAATAATGCCATCGTACTCATAGATTACATCGAGTTATTGATCAAGAGAAAAAGGCAGGAATTAGGCCTCACAGGTACTCAAAAGCTGGATAGAGCCGACATACGCGCTGCCATTATTCAGGGTGGTGCCACCAGACTTAGACCCGTATTGTTGACTGCCATCACCACTGTCCTCGGACTCATCCCATTGGCGATAGGGTTCAACTTCAACTTCTTTAGCTTCGTAGGTCGTCTCGATCCCGAGTTTTTCATTGGTGGAGACAATGTTGCATTTTGGGGTCCACTCTCATGGACGGTGATTTACGGTCTCGTTTTTGCGACATTCCTGACCCTGATTGTTGTACCTGCGATGTATTGGCTGACCTACAGAATGCGCGTATTCTTAATGGAGAAGTTCTCTAGCGACAACGAAGAAGAGCTACTTACATAGTATCTAGCTGCAAGTTTCAAGCTGCAAGCTGCTAGTTAGGTGCATTTTGTTTACGCCTACGTTTGGCATTCGCCTCACTTCGGCTGTTTATGCAAACGATCGGCTATCGCCTCCGTTTGCTGTTTACGCTACAAGCACTCCGTGCTCTCCGCTGTTTATACTTGAAGGTGATTGAAAGCTTCAAGTTTT